>NZ_JBTNDD010000016.1:0-22273 GCF_054511195.1 Arthrobacter sp. Sr33
CCCCATGGATCCCTCGATGGAATGACACCGTCGGCTTACTGGGAAAACTGGACCGCAGGAAACCAACTAGCTATCGCATAGCCACTGGACTGCTAACGGGGGCCCAACCACAGGTTCTGGGCGGTCAATACACCGACGAACGAGACCATGCCTGTAAGCCGGTCCTTCACCGCGACACTTTTTCAGCACTCACCCGGCGGCAAAAATCCCATATGTGTGACTGTTAACCGAGAATGGCGGTTTTTTCACAGCTCAATTTGGCGGCTTCGATGTCTTGTAAGCCTTGAGATACGAGGCGTCTCGCGGAGTGACTTCAAAAGCTGTCCGTGTTGGCGGAACCATCAGGACTCATAATTCTCATATCTATGCCTCGAAACCCTATGCTCGAATCAGCGTAAGAAACATTAGATACGAGACACCTGGAGTGATGTGGCGAAGCTGATTGGATACGCACGAGTCTCAACTCGACCTCAGTCGACGGATCGGCAGGAGGCAGACCTGATCGCGGCCGGAGTGCGGCGTGATGACCTGTACGTTGACCAAGGGGTGTCCGGTGCGCGAGCGATGAGACCCCAGTTCGATCGGGCACTCGCTGCACTGGAGGCCAAGGACACTCTCGTGGTGACGACCCTGGACAGGCTGGGACGGTCAACCCAGAACATGCTCGACTTCGCCCAAGAACTCCGCGGCCGGGGAGCCGGTCTTCGGGTGTTGAACCTCGGCGGCGGCGACGTCGATACGTCCACCCCGATGGGTTCAATGTTGTTCACGATCATGGCGGCGTTGGTGCAGATGGAACACGACATCAAGCGAGAGCGGATCGTCGACTCGATCGGGAAACGGCGGGAAGCCGGCAAGGATCTAGGAGGAAGGCCACGTCTGATCAGTGACAGCAAAATTCGAAACGCTCTCAGACTCGTCGACAGTGGCGAGCCGGCCGCACAGGTCGCCCGCGACCTCGGCATGTCCCGCGCAACCTTCTACCGCCGATTACGGGAGCTGAACGCGAAGTAGAACACGCCACGTACCGCGGCGACTCACATATTTTGGCGACGGCGACGGTGTTTGAAACAAATACGAACGATTTTGGCACGTCCTGCAAGAGGCCCCTGGTCGATCTGTTTCCCAAGGTCGCCACCCGGCTTTGTGAGCAAGCACTGGCCATGTGCTTCGACCGGCCTACAGATTCTCGATGTTCGCCGCCGGGTCGTCGTCCGGATGAAGAACAAGGGAGCTGCCTTGCTGCCACACCCCACCAGCCACTACCTCATGAAAGCCCGAGGTTAGAGGTGCCGCATCCTGATCGAGTGGAGATGCTGAATGTGTTGAGCGTGGTGCTGGCAGATGTCGAGTATGAGGGGCTAGCCGTCCCTTCCCAGTTCATGGACTTCGCAATCGATGGGCGCCTACTGCGCGAGACGCTGCGGGTAGGGACGGACTTGGCTGCGATTGAGCAGGAGACGACATTGCTGCGTGCTGATTTCCCCCACGCCGCTGTCGAACAGATCGATCGGCTTACGCTCGCTTCAACCGGCGAGTTCAAGGATGGCCGCGTCGCTCTCTTCCTGTGCCCTGTCTGTGGCGATGTCGCTTGTGGAACGGTTAGTGCCCGCATCTCAACCGAAGCTCACACCGTTACCTGGGAAGACTTTGGTTGGCAAGACGGCTATACCAAGGAACCACCGCAGCCGTGGTTGTTCGAGCGTCAGCGGTTCACCTTCGATAAGACGGCATATCTAACCTTGATGAAGCAGCTCAGTGAACAATTCACCGAGCTGCTGCCGCCGCATCAAATAGAAGATGAAGGAAACCGGCGATCGGTCCGAGCCTGGCTGCGGCGGCTAAGGTCGTGAGGCTTGCGGCGGGCGGTGAGTGATCCACTCGCGGGACATCAAAACCGCCAATCGAAGCTGTGGTTAACCGCCATACCTAGCTAACAGTCACAATTTTGAGCGCTTCCTAGCGACCTCCACAGCGTCTCACTTGTCGGTGTCTCTGAATCCATCGTTACCGGACGATTAAACTAACCCGATGGACGTAGCCTCAATGATCATGGGCGCCTCGATCGCATCAAGCTGTGTTTAGGACGCGTTTCGTTTGGTGGAAGGCGATGATTGCCGAGACCAAACCAAGACCGACAAGTACCGCCATCAACATGGGAGGGCTGGCTCCGTAAGCGATAAGGGCAAGACCGGCGCTCAGAGCCGTCACCACGCCGGCCCCTAATGCTGCCGTACGTGGGTAGTGCATTGCTGCTGGTGTGTCGAATGTTGCGCGCAGTCGCATCAGGAGGACCGCGCCCACTCCGCTGACTAAGCCCAATGCGGGACCGACGACCACGCCCACAACAACAAAAATCATCACGAAACCAGCCTCGGGACCCGAACTGCCGTGGTGCTGTTGGAGCAATGCAGCATCAACAACGTAGACGACCGATAACCCAACTCCGGCAACGATGCCGACGACAGCGCCGATGACCGCACTACGAAGTAGAAGCTTCTTGGCGATGGCGAAAACCACACGCACGGATTCCGCACTCATGCCTAAACACTACCCACAGCATCGTCGGAGATCAGAGCGACAGATCGCTGACCGGCGAAGTCTGCCGAAAGGGCACCTTGGCTCTTGTCACCGAAACTGCGGTCAAGAAGCAATTAGATCCGAACACTGCGTCTCACTCGGCGTCAACCAGTGATCAAGCGGACACACAACGTCTCGCCAAGCTCCGTCTCTGAATCCATCGTTTTTGGAACGCGCTATCCCTGCTTTGTAGCGGTCCGCAGCGCTGTCGCGACGGGCCCGGTTCCGTCTTCTGTTGCGAGCTTTGCCGCCAGTTGGCGTGCTCCTGCGGCGTAGGCTGGCGTCGTGGTGGCTTGCGTGATGGCGTCGGCCAGCCGTTCGGTGTTGAGTTTTTTGTAGGGGACCGGTTGCGGGCCCGCGCCGAGGGACGTAATCCGTGCGGCCCAGAACGGTTGGTCCGTATAGATCGGGACGCTGACCGTCGGCACACCAGCGCGCAGCCCCGCTGCGGCGGTCCCCGCTCCGGCATGGTGGACGACAGCGGCCATCTGGGGAAACAGCCATACGTGCGGAACAGTACCAATACTGATGACATTGGGTCCGGAGACACCTTGTACGCCCTGCAGTACCGCGCGAACCCCGGCACGGCGCGCGGCGTCGAGCATGAATTCTGCGTCTAGGGCTGCACTGCTACCAAAGCCGATGAACACCGGGGGCGGTCCATCCGCGAGGAATTCGACCAGCTCCGCAGGTGGCTGCCAGCCCGGCTCAACTTCCGACCACCAGTAGCCGGTCATAGTGAGCCCGGATCGCCAGTCCGCCGGGCGCGGGAATACGGTGGGGCTGATGCCGTGAAGAACGGGACTGTTCGTTTTCCTTCGGGTACGGTCGGATGCGGACCGGGCCTTTTTGGGTAGGCCGAGCGTCTGGCGGATGCGGGCGCTCGGGGCATCATAGGGTGCTTTCCCAGCGGATATGAGAGACCCGAGAAGCTTGTTTCCGACCGATCCGAGGCTGCGGGCCGATCCCAGGGTCACGGGCGGATAGGCGGTGCTGGGTTCGATCGGCTGCAAGTGGGCACCGATGGCGGGGACACCGAAGGCCTCAGCAACATCGTAGGCATAGGGGGCGACCGCGTTGGCCAGGATCACGTCGGTACCGGCCTCGGCCGCAGCAAGGGTGCCGGTCGCAGCCAGGTCCATGTAGTCACCGAGTTCGCGCATGTACCGGCGCAGATCCCCGCCCGTGGCCTTCTTCCCCGGCGCGGCGGGGCTGACCAAGTGGCTCATATCTCCGGGCAGTTCGCGGTACTCACACCCGGCTGCGGTAACCAGCGGGGCATACGCGGCATTCGCCGCGATTGCGACGTCAAAGCCCAGCGCTTGAAGTCTGCTGCCAAGCCCAGCCATCGGGGCAACATCCCCTCGGGTCCCTGGCGTAATCATTAGTACCCGCATGACATTCCTCATTCCGCTTGATTGCGATCACCGTTCGCAATCAAGAATATAGTGGAATAGGTACGGAACCTAACCCAAACGGCTAGACAAAAGGCGGAACAGGCATGACCCCTCAAGACCGCGTTGATATCTGGCTGCGGCCGGAGCGTTCCGGCGTCGGACCGAAACCGGAACACTCACGCGCAGGAATTGCCGCGGCGGCGATCGATATCGCCGACCGGGACGGCCTGACGGCGGTGTCCATCCGACGAGTGGCCGCCGGCATCGGAGCAGGCGGGGCGTCCCTGTACCGGTATCTCAAATCGCACGACGAGCTCATCGAACTCATCGTTGACGCGGTCAGTAATGAATACGACCTTGACCCCTCCGATGAACCACCACCGATCCAGCTGTTGAATCTGGCACGGCAAGGCCGGGCCATTATGCACCGGCACCCGTGGCTGGCTCCGCTGCTGCTGACCCGGCCCTCAATGGGCCCCAACGCTCTCAAATATCTGGAGCGAGCCTTGTCCGCAATGAAGCCGGTGGACATGCCGGGGCCCGCCAAGCTGCAGACCGTGGCCATGATGACAGCCATCACCTCCGCCTTTGTACAAAACGAGCTGGCATCAGCCGACAGCTCCACGACGGGCCTCGACGGGGCGAACGCGCGCCTGCAGTACCTCTCCGATGTAGTCCAGTCCGGGAACTACCCGCTACTGGCGGGCGCACTCACCGGGCAACACGAACCCAAGAGGCCAGAAGAAGTGTTCAACAGCGTCATCACCAATTACCTGGCGGGCGTGGGCCTTCAAATCGCCGCCAGTCCCACCTGAGGGCACCTGAACCGCCAAACCGAGCTGCGGAAACCCGTCATTCTGAATTAACAGTCACAGTGAAGGACCGCTGAATAGGACGACAGGACCGCCAACCGAAGCTGCAATTAACCGCCATTCCTGGCTAACAGTCACACCCATATGAAACCTCGGTTTAAGGATTCGCGTTTGCCCCGCCCGTAAAACTGTCTCGCTTAGGTAGCTCTAGCGCTACAGTGAGACCTATGGCCGGACACATCATCGGATACGCACGCGTCTCCACCAACGAACAAGACCTCACCGCCCAACGCAACGGGCTAGCCGCACTGAATGTCCCCGAAGACCGGATCTACGTCGACCACGGACTGACCGGTACCAACCGCGAACGACCAGGACTCCGCGAGGCCCTCGCCGCTTGCCGGGCCGGCGACACTCTCGTCATCACCAAACTCGACCGACTCGCACGATCACTCCCCGACGCTCGCGACATTATTGAAGACCTCACGAAACGAAACGTGAAGCTCAGCATCGGCGGATCCGTCCACGATCCCACCGACCCCGTCGGCCGGCTCCTTTTCAACGTCCTCGCCATGGTCGCCGAATTCGAATCAGACCTCATCCGCGCCCGCACCCGCGAAGGCATGCAAGTCGCCAAAGCCAAAGGCAAGCTCCGCGGCAAACAACCCAAACTCACCAAGTCCCAGGAAGCCCACCTCATCTCCCTATATAAGGGAGGACAACACACCACCACCACCGAAATCGCCGAACTCTTCAAAGTCGCCAGATCCACGGTGTACCGCATCGTCCAGCGAACGCCGGGTTTCAGTCAAACCTTTTAGGTTGCCTCTTCCCCCTGACCTCTCTTCATCAATCTAAGGGTGGGGGCAGGATTTGCAGAGATGGCTACAGGGGTTACTTTTGTAAACTCAAAAGCCACGGAGATGGAAGAGCATTCGCATCGTTGATGGGCGCCGAGCAACATCTTCGAGGTCTATCACCTTCGTACCTCGCGCGCGAAGCGCGTATCAAAGCTTTGACTGGGCATTACCTTTACTCAATTGCAACCATTTCGCATGATCGTCTAACGAGGGTAATTGCTCTGTCGTGAGACGATCAAACAGTGAGTGCCGCGGATCTAACTGCCGAGACAATGGAGCTTTTTCGCCGATCGGGCCTCGAAAGCCATACAACATTTCTGCTCGGGGCTGGCGCTTCTGTAACCTCTGGCTTGCCAGGGTGGGATGAATTCGCGACCAGGCTGTTGGTCCAGAGCGGGTCCGTTGCTTCTGCTGAAACGGCAGAACTACTCCTCGATCGGCAGGACCCGTTGATCGTTGTCGAAGCGGCCCGGGTTGCGTTCGGCGCTCGATGGGGACAGAAACTTCGTGTGGCCTTGTACGAAGGCGTAACCAACCTAAAGCCTTCCCCGCTTCATCTGGCAGCGGTGGGCCATCTCCTCAGCGCTGATGGGGACGATACTAGTTTGGCGACTCTAAACTTCGATACTCTTCTCGAGCAGGCCATCGAAAGCGAAACGGGCGAGATGGCACTTTCGCACCTAGAGAATGTCTATGAAGACAGCAGCCCAGGCGTCTACCACCTTCACGGAGTCATCACACCTCATCGTTCAGACTCTGTGGTCCTTACGCTGACTGATTTCAGTGATCTTATTGCCGATGCGGAATCTTGGCAGCTGAAGTACTTGCAGTCTGCTTTGGACAGGGGCGTGCTCATTATCGCGGGCACGTCGTACCGAGATCCAGATGTTCGTCAATGGTTGCATGCAGCCCTGCGAAAAAAGCCCTTGAAACATGCTGCCTTGGTGCTTCTCACGCGGCAGGGTTTTTCGGTCTCCAAAGATGAGTACGTCGAAATTCAGTCCGCCCTGAGTGACCAGTGGCGCGCGGTGGGACTGCAGCCGGTGCTGCTGGAAGATCATTCCGACGCCGCGCAGATCATTCGTGAACTTCGATATGTCACCCTGCCTTCGTACCTGGCACCTCAGCAGCGATCGCGAGCTCTATGGAATTCGCACGTTACGAGGTTCGATGAATTGCAGCAACAGTACGTCGATCAGCTCGAACGGGACGCGTTGACGATGCGTGAAGCACTCGACGTCGAGCGATTGAATGTAACGCTTTGGCTAGCGAACGGTGAAGGCCAAATCGTTAGGTGGGCGGCCCAAGACCGGGTGTATCGAGATCAAACCTCGTTACGAGAGGTCAGCACCGGACATGACAGTGAGTGGATTGCGGGTAAGGCGCTGGGAGTAGATGAGGTTCTCTTTACAGACTTACCAGAAGGCACCACTCGTCGATGGAGATCTGTTTTAGCTGCGCCCATTCCAGTTCCTCACCCAAATTATCCTGCACATTCAGCTGCGGTTCTGACATTCGGGTTACCCGATGAATCCTCCAGCTACGAGGCTTCCAGCATGATGTGGGCCGAACCTCTGTCAGACATAGCCGATGCGTGGGGATTACGGCTCTCATCAGTAGCATTCGGTGAGTGAACCCGTAGACTGATAGACAACGTAGGAGGGACGACACCATGGCGAAACAAGCCAACTCAAGCTCGTATCAGGTCCTCGGTAAGGGCATCTACCGGGTTGGTGCCGTGCGGAGAAGCGCGGTGACAGGGCGTTACGTCACAAAAAATACGGCTACAACTTCGGCTCGTACTACTGTGGGCGAAAGTAAGAACTCAGGCGTCACTGCGAAGAATCGTTAGACGACGCGGAGGATGAAAAATCACGCACCTTGCCTCCAGGTTGCACTCAGGCGACGGTGCTCGCACGTCGGACGAACCCCTTATGGAATCGCGCAGATAAACGGCGACCCGGCACTCTCGTTTTGACAGGCCGTTTCCCTAGGTAGCCGACTCACTGCCGTCTAGAGTGAGTCCATGCTTTCCGATGAAGAAGTCGCGGCATACCTCGCCGTTGGCAATGAGCTCCGGGCGATCGAATTTAAAGGGCCTCTTAATACGGAGTCTCCCGAATACATTGCCAAAGTTGCGCGCGCTGCCCTGGCAATGGCAAACCAACGGGATGGCGGGTACGTCATTCTTGGAGTCATTGACGATGACCCGATGAGCTCCGCCAATGGTCTCAGTCAAGAACACCTAGCATATTGGAGCAACCAAGATTGGGTCGCCGATAAAATCAACCGCTTCGCTGATCCGCCCCTTGACTTAAATGTTGCGACTCGACGCCATCCGTCTGGGGGTTCCCTAGCCGTGATAAAAGTGGCTGAGTTCTCACAGGTGCCCTCACTCTGCATGAGGGACAGCGCGGCCGCCATCCTGAAGTCCGGTCAGCTCTACACAAGATCGATCCGGAAGCCAGAGAGTACGAGTTACCACACACAAAACGAGGTACGTGAACTCCTCGATTTAGCAATAGCTAAGGGCCTACGACGCTATATCGAAACTGGTCAGGCGGCCGGAATTTCCTTCGATTCAGTCAATCCGGTGGCGTCACCCTACCAAGACCAAATCGACTTGGCCTATAACCGGGTGAGCGTTAATCAGATTACTACGCAACCTCACTTTCGGCATCTTATCTACCCTCAAAGACTAGATAGCTCGCGCATCCCATATTCCAGGCTTACGCAAGTTGTGAACGATGCCACGGTGAGATTACGGGGATGGCCATTTCCGTTCGTGCAGAACCCCTCTCGCGATGAGCACTTCATCCACGAGACGACGGCGTACGGCCACCATCTGGAAAGTTGGGCTATGTTCACAAGCGGGTTGTTCGCCGATATCCGGCGAATCGGAGATTGGCCGTCGGATGGCGACACCTACACCTCAGACGATGACCCTCGAATCGCAGGGAATATGCCCATGTGGTTCGCCCTGCTTCACTTTACTGAAGCCCTCGAGTTCGCGGTGCGTCTCCGCCAGGCCATGAACCAGGAAGAACCGATGGTGGTGCGCTTCGAGGGCCTGAACCTGTCTGGGCAACGTCTGGTAGTTGCAAACAACAATCGAAGCGGCTTCTTCAGCAACTACATATACGAAGGATCAACCTGGTCGAGTGGCGAGTACCTGGTTGATGATGACGCCGCCCTAAAGGGAACACGGACCATGGCTGTAGATGCCTCCCTCGACCTGATCGCTCGATTCGGCTGGGACTCAGCCACCCCGGCCATGCTCCAGGGGATCCAAGAGGAGACGTTTGACCGATAGCTAAACGGTTCCCTCGTACCTTCGTCTACGCCATCGGAAAGAGACGATAGTAGAACACTAGGCATCTTCGACTCTCGGTCAGTTCGCTCCGAAGTAGGCCAGAAGGGGGGCACTAGCCAGGTCTTTTGACGCGCCCTCGTCGATGAGGATGTCAGCAATCGTGACGGTGACCACCATCGCGGCAAGTCTGTGCGCTTCGAGCTCTTGGTCCACGTGCCGGGGCTTACCCTTCCCCATGGTCTCGCCGTCATCAGTAGGAGCATATTGACCAGCCAGGAAACCCGTCGCGTGAGCCCATGTGGAGTCCTCTCTCCATAGGCGGTAAACCATCCGGAGGTTCAGATCTGATTCTTCGACAGCATGGGCCAGTTTGTCTGCCCCTGTTTTGATCACCTTGTTCTCAGAAATATTCAGGACGAACTCCTCCATTTCGTTGACGTCGATGTCTGATGGGAGTCCGTTGCGCTGCATGTACTCGTGAGTCTTAGTTTCGTTCGTTCGCTCGTTAGCAAGCATCGTGTCAACAGCCCCCGCGCGCTCTGATCGAGGCATGTCCCCGAGCCAGAGAATACGGATGGTCAGCTCCCAGAACGCGCGCCGGTTCGGAGCGGCTGCATGTCCCAATCCTGCGGCTTCAAGAGTGGCGATGATCCGACTCTGTTCGAATGTTGCCCGCAGCCAGCCCACGGCGAACTGGCTGACTCGGCTTACTGGGACCCCGCTGAGGTCAACCCTGAGAACAGCTTTTGCTGCACGAAGAGTGTAATCAGCAGCTATCGATTGCTCAGAGATTTTGCGCTTGGATTGGCGTTCCCGCTTTGCTCTACTTCCACTCATAGGACCACTCTACGTACGCTCGATTCTGAGCCACGGACTCCCCTACTTCTTGCTCTAGGAGCTGGTTACCTGGCGCAGTCCGCGCTGTCCGCTGCATTCGCGGACGCACGTGTAATACTGACTTCCAATGAGTGATGAACTGAGCCGCCGGCGACTTCTTAAGAATCGCCGTGACCTTCGCCGGAACAAAGCGCTTATCGCAGCTCTTCATCAGGAGACTGACGCCCAGAGGGCTGACGTCGCATCACGGACTGGGACGATGCACACGCGTGCTTCGATACTCGTAGCGGCGGCAAGCCTCTCAACCGCACTGCAAGTCGGTCAGCAGGGGCCTTGGTTCGTGGGTGCTGTCTGGCTTTCAGTTACGTCAGCCATCCTCGGCGCCCTAGTGCTTCTGCCAGGCTTGGGAGACCAGCTAAACATTGAGCAGAATGAGACGGACCTGTGGGGACAAGAACCTACGGAGTTCACTCGTGATCTCATGCATCAGAAGTGGGACCTCCTACGTGACGACGAGAAAGCACTATTCTGGCGCAAAAACGTCCTTCTAACTGGCTACGCGGCTCTAGCATTGTCATTAGCTGCTGCTGCCATGCATCTTTCAACCAACATAGACTCAGAACCGGAACCTAATGCCCCCGAAACCGTCGTCACCTCCACCCCCACCACCTAAGCGACCAAACAGTACTGTTCGAGTGGTGAAGGAATCTGATAGCAACTTCAGCTCACGACCGCCGAAAGTTCCAGAGCCTAAGCCCAAGGGCAAGTAGCGGATTAGGCGCATGTAGCTAAGCGAGGCGCCTGTAATGGAAGCACCAGTCCTAATAGATTGGCCGCCATGACCCCTTCACCAAACACAGTTGATAAGTATGGCTGGTTACCGGAGCCTGTCGAATCAGTAGCCTTCCGTGTCGGTGACGGTCGAAAATTGAGCCATTGTGACGGTTGAAAACTGAGCCACCTGTTCCGAACGATTGGATGGGTGATTACTGTGGAGGATTGGGCGCTTATTAGGCGGTTGCATCTGGCTGAGGGTGAGTCGATGAGATCGATTGCTAGCCGGCTGGGTATTTCAAGGAACACGGTCGCGAAAGCGGTCCAGGCCGCTGATCCGCCTAAGTATGAACGGACGCCGCAGGAGTCCGCTATCAAGGCGGTGGAACCGAAGATCCGGGCTCTGTTGAAGGACAATCCGCGGTTGCCGGCGACGGTGCTCGCCGAGCGGGTCGGGTGGTCCGGGTCGCCGGCGTGGTTCAGGGAGAACGTGGCCCGGATCAGACCGGAATACGCCCCGGCTGATCCCGCGGACCGGATCAGTTATGAGCCCGGGGACCAGGCGCAGTGCGATCTGATGTTCCCGCCGGTGAGGATCCCAGTCGCAGGTGGCGAGCCGAGGGTGTTGCCGGTGCTGGTGATGGTGTGTTCGCATTCACGGTTCATCACGGCCACGATGATCCCGTCCCGCACCACCGGGGACCTGCTGGCGGGGATGTGGGTGCTGATTAGCGGCCTCGGGGCTGTCCCTCGCCGGCTGATTTGGGACAACGAGTCCGGCATCGGACGCCGCAATTCTTACGCCGCCGGCGTGTCAGCGTTCGCCGGGGTGTTGGCCACGAGGATCGTCCAGGTCAAAGCCTATGACCCGGAGTCCAAGGGCATTGTGGAACGAGCTAACGGATACCTCGAGACGTCCTTCTTACCAGGAAGGTCCTTCTCCTCGCCGGAGGACTTCAACACCCAGCTCACCGCCTGGCTTGAGTTAGCCAACACCCGAGTGGTCCGGCGCATCGGTGCCCGCCCGATCGACTTGGTGGCCGCGGATCGGGCCGCGATGCTGGCGTTACCGCCGGTGGAACCGATCACGGGTTTCCGTGCCAGGGTGCGGTTGCCCCGGGATTACTACGTCCGGGTCGCCTCCAACGATTACTCCGTTCACCCGCAAGCCATCGGCCGGTTCGTGGACATCACCGCTGACCTCACCACGGTCCGGATCAGTCTGGACGGCCGGACGGTCGGGGCCCATGCCCG
This sequence comes from Arthrobacter sp. Sr33, assembly GCF_054511195.1. Taxonomy (NCBI): domain Bacteria; kingdom Bacillati; phylum Actinomycetota; class Actinomycetes; order Micrococcales; family Micrococcaceae; genus Arthrobacter; species Arthrobacter sp. Sr33. The sequence continues at coordinate 11,828 of NZ_JBTNDD010000016.1, forward strand.
GTGCTGGGGCACGGGGCAGACCCTCACCGACCCTGCCCATGTCCAGGAAGCGAGAGTGCTCCGGGAAGCATTCCAGAACCCTCACCGACCAGCCCAGGAACCAGATGGAACCCTACGGGATTTAGGTGACTACGACCGGGCATTCGGTGTGGTCCTGGACGCAACACCGGTGCTCTCATGACCGGGGTGAAGGACATAGTCGGGCAGATTGAGTACTACTCGAGGGCGATGAAGGCACCCCGAATCCGGGAGTCCGCGACCAGACTCGCCGAGCAGGCACGCGAGGGCCATTGGTCGCACGAAGAATACCTCGCAGCGGTCCTGTCCCGGGAAGTCGCAGCCCGTGAAGCTTCAGGAACCGAAACAAGGACCCGGGCTGCGGGGTTCCCGGCCCGTAAATCGTTGGAGGACTTCAACTTCGACCACCAACCTGACCTCCGGCGCGACAAGGTCGCCCACCTGGGCACCGGCGCGTATCTCGCTGAAGCATCCAATATCGTCCTTCTGGGCCCGCCGGGAACCGGGAAAACCCACCTTGCCACCGGGCTCGGCATCCGCGCGACCCAACAGGGCTACCGGGTGCTTTTCGCTACCGCAACGGATTGGGTGACCCGACTCCAAACCGCCCACCAGAACGGTAGGCTGCCGCAGGAGTTGCTGAAACTACGCCGCTACGGGCTGATCATCGTCGATGAAGTCGGCTATATCCCGTTCGAACAAGACGCCGCGAACTTGTTCTTCCAACTGGTCTCCAGCCGCTACGAACACGCCTCGATGATCCTCACCTCGAACCTGCCCTTCGCCCGGTGGGGAGATGTCTTCGGCGACCAGATCGTCGCGTCCGCGATGATCGACCGGATCGTTCACCACGCCGAAGTCCTCACCCTCAAAGGCACCAGCTACCGCCTCAAAAACAGTGGCCTCGACTCGCTACCCTCGACAAGACCAGAAAACACGGCAGAATAAACACGACGAAGTGGCTCAGTTTTCAACCCGCAAAACGGCTCACTATTCGACCATCACTGACACCTTCCGATTAGCGCGAGCCGATGAGTGCGCCTTCAGGATAGGCGACCTGGCATCGCAGTGGTCGTCGGACGGACCTCTCGACTTCGAGCAGGTCCGCCAAGGCGAGTATGTGCAGCTGTTCGTGACTCGGCTACGGCCGGCGCCACCTGAAGCGTCGCTGCTCTTCAGCGAGGCAGTGAACCACCTTCGCGCGACGATTGATAACGTCATCTGGTACCTTGTCGAACGCGAGCACGGAGAGCTTACGGGCTACCCTGCGACGTTGGTCAACATGCCGATCGTTCAGGCGCCCACATCCTTCGACAACTGGATACGTAAGAGAGTCCAGAATAAGATCAGCGCATTTGGCGAAGGAACCCCGTTGCATCAACGGATGCGCGCGCTTCAGCATTACGCTGACTTGCAGAGCAGCATCCCCTCGATGGGCGAGCTTCTGGCCAGGTTGACGGGTCAAGCGGTCGAACGGGCACACCCTCTACTTCTCCTGCAGGCGTACTCGAACTACGACAAACATCGTTCGATTCGCGTTGCAGTCGCCAGAACGTTCGGATCGAGCGACGCGACACCACTGGCCACTCAAAAACTCGATCATCAAGCAATCCGAGTGGGTGACGCTCTAGGCCCGAAAGTACGGTGGGGTCAACCAGCATCTCAGGATGCCAGCACAGCACTGATGGTCGAGAGGCCCAGCCCTTTCACTGCTTGGGTTAACCCGACGAAGGAACTAAACGCAATGAGGCGCCACGTCAGCGACGTCGTACTGCCCATCCTGCTTACGGGCTTGGAAATGCCGAATGGCCTACCGCCAAGAATCTCGTTGGGTGATGATGGACGATCCAACCGTGAGCGCTTGAATTCAGGAACATGGGAGGACGCAGAGGCCCGCATCGGCCCCGTTGTTCGAGCCCGGTATGAGGAAGCAATGGCGAAAGAACCCGAGTTTGCCCCCATTGCCGAAGATGCACCAGACGCTCCCCCTCCTGAATGGCACTGTTGAAGGTTTGATTGACTTTGCCTCTAGTCCTACGGAACGCCGATAACGTTCAATTACGTCAAGGGAGGCATGAAACTAGCCCGAAGATTCCCGAACCCTGTTGCGTACGGGTGTGTCCCAGCGCGTCACAAATGATGGGCGGGTGATCGCCCAATCAAATTCAGACCGCCTGGCTTCTGGCGTACGAACCCGAACCGCTCGTAGACAACGGCTATTCTCTCCGACGCTGCGGTTACAACGACTGGGACTGCGGCGGGAACGAAGTCCTCGATCGCGGTCCTCGCAAATTCAAGCCCGCTCATCCGCGCTCCTGGTGCGGACGCAAGTGCCTGCGCCACCCAGTAGGGCCCAGGCGGTCGGACCAATATCAGAGCTTGGCTTAGCGCGGAAAGGCTGCCGCCCGTTGATGTCGCCAAGAGCACGAGCCCGACCACCAACCAGAGAGGGGGCAGAAGCCCTACCCAAGGCACGATGGTGTCACCCAGGAGAGTGAGAGAAAACAGCCAGATCATAAATGCGAATAGTGAAGCGAGGAAAACAAGAACCATAGATCCGAAACGCTGCAGTGTCTTCTTAGTACTTCTGGCTTCAGTCAGAAGAATCACGGCATCGCGGGAGCTCGAGGTGATCACGTCCCCTGACGGCATGTACATCAGGAAGAGGAGAACGAGGATTGGCAGCGTTATCGCGGCTTGCAGCCGCTTTTGCCAAGCATTCCGAGGACTTTTTCCTCTGCTTAGTGTTAAGGACGTGTTCCAACTTAGCGGAAGCAGATCGACAATACGGGCGCGCTGCACTTCTATCTGACCGCTGGCGAGAGGTTCCATGAGACCTGATCCTACGGATTCAGCATGACGATACCTATTGTAAATTTGCTGCTGGATCAAACGGGCCTGCCGAGGGTTTACTTGGCGTATGCCCTTGGTTCCGCGGAGCGCCGAAAACACTTGCATACGTAGATTGGCTTGCCTTCCTGGGGAAAGAAGTCCTGATACCTACCCAAGAGTCGTAGCATGCATTCTCTAGCTGACGGCTTTCCTGAGTTCGTCGACGATTATCGTGGCCCTCCGGTCATCGCCAGCTTCCATCCAGTTCGTTACGAAGGCGATGCTGAGACCCAGTTCCGGTTCAGCAAACGAGACTTGACCACCAGCACCGTCGTGACCGAACCCGTCCGCGGAGACGTAGTGCCGCGCCTCCGAGTCGAGCTGAAAACCGGCTCCCCATCGGGGCCACGGGGCAGGTGCCGGGAACACCGGCGCTCCTTCGCTTCGTGCCTCGGTGGCCAGTTTGAGCACCGTCGGGTCGAGGCGACGGGTTGTGGCTGTGTCATGGATAACCGATGACCAGGCAGCCGACAGCCCTCGAGCGGTCGCGATGCCGCCAGCTCCGGGAAACAAACCAGCCCGGACGTCGGACCGGTTGAAACCGGAGTTCGGGCTGACCAGTTCCTGAGGGAAGGCCTCCCCCAGCGTCATCGCATGGATGGACCAGTCAATGACTCCGGGCTCGGCGGCAGCAATCTGCATTTGGACCAACTCGCGGAGACTTTCACCTGCCTCCAGGTGGGCAACGTTGGCCTGCTCGTTGGCAGGGACGCCCACCCGCAGGTCGGCGCCCAGTGGTCCCGTGAGGGTGTCAGCCAGGTACTCACCCGGCATCTTGCCGGTGACACGGCGGATAATCTCGCCCGTGATCCAGCCGTGCGTCAACGCGTGGTACCCGTACCCGAAACCGGGCGCCCACAGGGGTTCCTGTCCAGCAATCAAGCCAGTCATGGTGTCCCAGTCGAGCGCTTCCTCAAGGGTTACTGACCGTCGGGGTGCCGATACTCCCGCGCGGTGGGATAGCGCATCACCAATGGTGACCTTGTCTTTGCCGTGGGCGCCGAACTCCGGCCAGATGTCGGTGATCGGATTGTCATAGTCCAACCGACCGGCTTCAACGAGGCGGGCGATGAGGATCGACATGATCCCCTTGGTGCAGGAGAAGACGACCGTCGAAGTTTCGCTGGTCCAGGGTGTGGAATCGCGGGCGTCAGCCACTCCGCCCCACAGGTCAACCACCAGTTCTCCCTGGTGGTGGACCGCCAGGGCCGCGCCCATCCGGGGCTTGCCCTCGAAGGCGGCTGCAAAGGCGTCCCGCACCGAGGCGAAGCGCCCATCGACTGAGCCATGAATACCGTGCTTTTCGCTCACGCGCTGACCTTTGCTCGTGCAATTGAAACTGAAAGTGATCCATCCGTCGCCCAGGACAAGGGTAAAGGATCCGAGATACCGCTAATGAAGGTTCCATCCCTATCAACGTTCTCGAACGCCAGGAGCACCCACTCCCCCGATCGGGTTTGCACCGCGCGGCCAGCGTAGAGCTCATCGTGGGTCAGCTGAACCGCTGAAGCGGTAGCGAGAGGACGCTTCAGGGAATCCGAATCGAGCGGCAGCGCCCAGATGCCGCCCTGCACTCCGTCCGCCTCGCGCGCTCCGGTCAGGTGATCGGTATCGCAGGAGAAGAGAAGCACTGGCCTGTCCTCGATGGTCACCAGCTGGACCACTTCGATGTGGGCGAACCCTGCACCGGGTTGACTCAGCGGCGGCTGGGTAGTCCATTGCTCGAGATCGGTTGACGTCGCGTGACCGATGACGCCCCGGTCCCGCCCAACGCCCGATCGCGATCGTGCGGTGAGGAGCATGTGCCACAGGCCGGTGGCATCGCGGTGAATCCACGGATCGCGCCATGTCTCCTCATGCCAGGTGGCATCGGTGAGAGTCTCATACCAGCGCGGGTCCGCCGAGATGGGGTCGGTCTGCTTAATCCAGGACGAAAGATCGGAAGAGAGAGCCCGCCCAACCGTTTCCACGTTCGTCACCGCGTGCGGGGACAGGAAGCGTGAACCGGTGTAGAACATGTTCCACACCCCGTCGTCACCGCGGACAACGCTGCCGGTCCAGGTGGCGCTGCCATCAAAGGAGCCGGACTCCCCCGGCTCAAGCACCACTCCGTGGTCCTCCCAAGTCGTCAGGTCCGTCGAGGTGGCGTGCCCCACGCGGGCGTTCCGGTGCCGGAGATTGGGATCCCCCAGCGACTTCGGGGCATGGAGGTAGAAGAGGTGGTGCGTGTCGCCGTCGTCGGCGTGCCAGAAATCCCAGACCCAGTGGTCGGCGAGAGTGAAGCTCATGGTGATGATCCTTGGTTGAAGCGGGAAGTGAAGCGGCGTCAGCCCTTGACGGCACCCTGAAGCAGCGCACGGACAAACTGGCGCTGGAAGGCGGCGGCCATGAAAGCTACTACGGCAACGGCTCGACGGCGGCCAGAGCGCCGTCGTGGTGAATTCATAGGTGACTCCTTCGTCGACGATTCTCTTCAGGAGATCCACAGTGATAAATGCTAAATCAATTCAGCACCCAGCTTGGAGCCTATTCGGCGATTACGCAAGTGGTTTGCCAAGTCGTTATGGAGAGCTAGCATCGAGCAGGAGGAACTAATGACAACCAGGCGTGTGACCCTTGCCGACGTCGCACGTCGGGCTGGTCTGTCCTCGTCTGCCGCGTCCATGATTCTCAATGGCCGCCCGGACACCAGGCTGTCCAACGACGCCCACGACCGCGTCCACCGCGCCGCCGCGGAGTTGGGGTACCGGCCGAATGTGGCGGCCCGCAGCCTCCGGGTGGATAAGACCCAAACGATCGGGTTCATCTCCGACACCGTCGCATCCACGCGTTTCGCCAGCGGTTTAATCAAGGGAGCGCTGGCCGCCGCCGAACAGGCGGAGCACGTCATCCTGCTGGCCGAGACCGGCGGTGACCCAGCCCGCGAGACAGAAGCCATTGCCGCGCTGCTGGACCGGCAGGTGGACGGCATCGTCTTCGCGACCATGCGTTCCCGGGAAGTGGTGGCTCCCGTCCTCCCGGATAACACTCGCCTGGTACTGCTCAACGCCACCAGCGACAGCCACTCGACGTCGGTCCTGCCCGATGAGAAACGCGGTGGACGAGCGGCTGTGTCACTGCTGGCCGACGCCGGCCACCGCGAGGGCATCGTCCTCCTGGGCCACAACCAGGAGATCGAGCGGGATGTCTTCCGGTCGACCACCGTCGCACGGCGTCTGGCGGGGATTCGGGCAGAAATGCAGGACCGCGGGTTGACCTTCGAGCGGGAGGAATCGATCTGGGAATGGGCACCCCAGCAGGGGTTCACCGCGGTGGAGTCGCTCCTCGCTGAACCTTTACTCCCGCGAGCGCTGCTGTGCCTCAACGACCCCCTCGCCTTCGGCGCCTATCAAGCGCTGACGGAGCGTGGGCTCCGGGTGCCCGACGACGTCTCGATCGTCTCGTTCGATAACGACGAAATTGCCTCGTACCTTCGTCCCGGGCTGACAACGATCGCCCTTCCGCACGAGGGAATGGGCGCCCGTGCCGTCGAACTACTGTTGGACGGGACGGCTCCTCACGGCGAGCATCTCGTGGAGATGCCCGTCATCGTGCGCGCCTCCATCCGGCAGGTCTAGCCGCTCCCCGAAGGCCGAAGGTCAGGGCTTTAGTCCCTGTCGAGGCTTTTTGGGCGGGTCTTTACTGGGAGGACCATAGGTCCCTGCGGGGACCGTCGCGTTTCCCTAGCTCTGGAGGACTTGCCATGTCTGATCTGTCGAGGTGGTCCCCGTTGGACCTGCTCAATTCAATGGACCGCCTGTTTGATACCAAACGGGGTGCGTCGCCGATCCGCGTAGAGGAATATGTTGACGGCGACCATCTGGTAGTCAAGGCAGAAGTACCCGGCGTCGATCCCGATAAGGACATCGAAATCACCCTGAACGAGGGGTTCCTGAACATCCGTGCCGAACGGAGGGAACATGAGGAACACAAAGACGGGGACGATTATCACTCCGAGTTCCGCTACGGCTCCTTTAGCCGCACTGTCCCGCTTCCCGCCGGGGTCAAGGAAGAAGACATCAAGGCCCAGTACGTCAACGGAGTACTCGAGGTACGCCTACCGGTACCGAAAGAACCCGCTGAGGCCCCCGCACCGAAGAAGGTCCCCATCAGCCGCGGCTGACCGGGGAAACCCGCACCGCCTATGCCGTGCGCGACGTCGGCAACTTCACCGACGCCGACAACCACCTGACTAACCGAGAGGAACGTGACATGGACCGCGTCATCGACAAAGTGGCACTGATCAGTGGGGGTGCGCGCGGCATCGGAGCCGCAGTGGCTGCCCGTTTACATGGCGAAGGAGCCAAGGTTGTCATCGGGGACGTCCTCGACGCGGAAGGCCAGCAGACCGCGGAACGGATAGGCTCCGGGGTTCACTACGTGCATCTGGATGTGACCAACCCTCAGGACTGGGAAGCAGCAGTCGGCGCTGCCGTTGAGATGTTCGGTGCTTTGGATGTGGTGATCAACAATGCCGGCGTTGTGGATTTCGCACCCATCGAGGACTACACGCTGGAGCAGTGGGACCGGGTTATCGGTATTAATCTGACGGGTACGTTCATCGGGATCAAATCCTCAATCGCAGCACTCAAGCGGTCCAGGGGCGCTTCGATAGTGAACATCTCGTCGATAGCCGGGATCCGGGGCTATGAGGCGATCTCGGCCTACACTGCCTCGAAGTTCGGTGTGCGCGGGCTTACCAAGAGCGCCGCACTTGATCTGGGGCGCTACGGAATCAGAGTCAACTCCATTCATCCGGGTGTCATTTCCACCCCCATGACCGAAAACGTGCCCATCGACATGAGCCGGGTCGCACTCGGCCGGGTGGGCCACCCAGGAGAAGTGGCCAACCTTGTCCTCTACCTAGCGTCCGACGAATCGTCCTTCGTGACAGGAGCCGAGTTCGTCATCGACGGCGGTGACACCGCCGGAACTGTTACCCCTGCCGATGGCAGCCGGTAAATCCACAGTCAGCGCACGCGACTGCGCCCTCCGCGATCCCGCTGGCAACCTCATCCGTTTCAATCAGCTCGCCTAGTCAACAGCGCCACCCTCGCGTACGTAGTCTCTAGGAGGCGATGAGTTCGGATGCGGAGAGCCTGCCATCACGCATGGTGGCTACAGCATCGGTGAGGGGAACGAATTCGGTGTCGTGGGTGACCATGACGGTTGCCACCCGGAATTCGCGGGTGATGCTGCACAACAACCGGATGATCGAATCGGATCGCTCATGGTCCAGGGCCGCCGTGGGTTCATCGACTAGCAGCACTGATGGTTCTCCCATCAGAGCCCGGGCAATGTTGACGCGCTGACGCTGCCCACCGGATAGCTGATGTGGGCGGCGGCTGGCAGCATCGGACAGGCCAACAACGTCGAGCATTTCCATTGCCCGGGGGCGGGCGACTCGAGGCGCGGTGCCACGCAGGTGTTCTCCGATGATGAGCTGCTCCATGGCCGTGAGCGATGCCAGAAGGTTGGGCTGTTGAAAGATGATGCCCACCTCCTCGCGGCGCAGTGTTGTTCGGTCCTGATCGGTCAGCGCAGTGGCGTCGATTCCGTTGATAGCGAGGTGCCCGCTAGTTGCGCGGACAAGGGTCGCCGCGACCGCCAGCAGACTGGATTTACCGGAGCCCGACGGTCCGACCAGTGAGGTAATCGTTCCGGCGGCGACTGCAAAGTTGACGTTGTCCAGGGCCTTGAGGGTGCCCGAGTCGCCATCGGGGTATTCAAGGGTCACGTTGACCAGATTCAGGGCGGGTGTGTTGTTTGCGTACATTGGGTGTCCCTCTTTGCTCGGTGAAAGGCTATCGATGGTTTTAGTTGCCGCCGAGGGCGATCAGCGGGTCGATCCTGGTGACGCGGCGGACCGCCAGCACTGATCCGACCAAACCCAGCACAACGATGCCGACGATCGGGACGAGAGTGGTGGCTGGTGAGATCGTGAAGGGTGCGGCCTGGACGGCGATGAATCCGCCACCCAACCCCAAGACCCCTCCGAGGCTGGCGCCCGCAACCAGGACAATCGCTGCCTGGGTCATCGCGTCACCGAGGATGTATTTGTTGGAGCCACCCAAGGCCTTGAGAACAGCGATGTCGCGGGTGCGCTGGACTGTCCACACGGTGAGAAAGGCGACAATCACCAAAGCCGAAATCCCGTAGAGGAAACCCTGCATCATCTTCAGTGATCCGTTTTCCGATCCGAAGGAGGCCAGGGCGCCGAAGCTCTCCGTCGTCGTCGTACTGGTGGTTCGGGCCGCACCGTCAATGTCTGGCAGTTGGCCCGCGGCGTCGTCGTAAGTGGCGGCGATGACCGTTCCGATGACATTCGGGTCAGAGACTCGCGAGAGGTTCTGCCAATCCGTCAGGGTTGTCCAAACTACCGGGGTGTGACTGTACCACTGATCGTCGATGATGGCTGCCACCTGGAGATCGGTGCCGTTGATCCTGGCGGTATCCCCGACAGCGAGCGACAGGTCGGTGGATAGCTGCCGGCTGACAACCACGCTACCGGCGCGCAGTTGGCCCGGTGCAAGCGCACCATCCGGGACGGCCCCAAAAACCGCGGCGTTGGAAGTCCCCCCGGATTGGATCCGAACCTGACTGATGCCCAAGGCTTCCGCCTTCAGGACTCCGTCAGCCTGTTGCCAGACGCGGAGCTGATCGGCGCTCACCTGGGATTCCGTGTAGGAAGCTTTCGGCTCATCGCCGTCGGGAGCGCCGAACGCGATGGTTGTAGCGTCGAGATGCTCGATCCCAGACGTCGATTGATTTGCCAGCCCGGCGGTCAGACCGGACAACATGACCAGGAGGAGAGTGATCAGCGCAACTACGGATCCCATCAGGGCAAAACGTCCCTTGGCGAAACGAATATCTCGTAGTGCTAAAAACATGCTTTGTTCCTCTTTCGGTGCAGGTGAGCTGGTAGGTCGGTAGCCTCTAAGGGCCTATATCCACTCTGAGGTGAACTGCCTGCCGGCACATCGTGATCACGGTTGATTGGCTGACATGGAGGGGATGACCCAGCGATCAATCGTTTGGTTGATGCCCGCCGGATACCGCCCCGATAAGCTGGACACATGACCGCTCCTACTACTCCGGTGCCCGAGGTTCACACCGGAGCAGCGGTACTGAAAGTGCTGCGGGTGAGCCTTCATCTGGGTTTCGCAACACTCCTCGTTGTCGGCACCGTCAGCACAGTGGCCACACCCCAGCGGGCGGCCAGCTGGATGGTCATCATGATTTCTGCCGTTCTGGGTGCGCTTTACCTCGCCGGGACACTGGCCGAGAAGCGCGCGGCTGACGGAGAGATACCGCCCTGGAGGTTGGAACCTCGCCGCTACAGCAAGATCTGGCTGGCCAGTGTGACCTTGCTCTGGCTGGTCCTTCTAGCCCGGATTTTTCATGATGGCCGGGTTCGCGGCCAGGTCATGGGCTAGTTCGCGTCCGGTGGGATTTTCTTGTTTTGGGCGTGTTGGCGGGGCCTGTGGTCGCTGGCTG
>NZ_JBTNDD010000017.1:0-16234 GCF_054511195.1 Arthrobacter sp. Sr33
ATGACCTGATCAGGGGTATGTCTACGTGCCATATCGGTGAATTTCCTCCTGCACCCATTATCGGATGCGAAACTCACATAATCACTGGACTCCTACCCGGGGACCCAACCATTCCCTCCAGAGCTTCATCATGAAGAATCCGAGGACTCCGAGCAGGACCTGCGGCGGCACCTGGATTTTCTCACTGCTTGGCTTACTTTCTTCGCCAAGTTCTATTCAGATAATGACTACAACGGAGCCCAAGGCAACAATCAACTCAAACATGGCGCTACAGTTTTTCCACGAGACGATCTCAGCGTCGTCCTGGGTCTCGCCGAACAGGATCCGTCAACTCTGACGACGGATCAATGGAATGAAGCAGCTGCTGTAATCAACGCCGAATCGGTTACTTACGTCCTCCAGAAGCGGGGAGACAAGGGCATGACTCCGGGGCTGAGCTTGCGGACAGATAACTCCGATCCCGCCACGAACCTGGCCATCAGTCAAATCGGAATCAGTATTGTTCGCTCTCTATGGCAAATGTCGCAGGTAGTGGCGTATCCCGGCATCCTTGCGAACTACGACTACGATTACTCGCCCCTTCCACTTGAGCTGTTCGCGAGCACAAATCGCCCTCCCCGCTCCATGACACAAACACTCCTTCAACCGGCACCGAGACCTCCGAAGAAAAATACTGCCGGACCACGGCGAAGGAAACGGTAAAAACCCGCATGCTCCGCGACCCAGGGTGATCACACTGCCCTCAACCTTGACCACCACATGTCATGGCCGTCTCGACGCCCCGCTTACGTGACAGAACGAGCGGTCGGCGAAGCATTTTGGCCGAAATGTCAGCAAGCAGAGTGGTGGCTGGAGGATGCGCAAGTACCGATGTCGCTCTCCGCTGAACTCCGGTCGAGGTAGATCCACCCCTGCGCCACCCTCGAATATGAATAGGCCGTGTGCTTAGGACAAGGCGGCGACCAAGCCGCTCCAAACCACTTCCGAGTCAGAAATCAAGGTTAGAAACCCCTCTACTACAACTGCCATAATCAGCTCCTTTCCAAGTGCTCCGAACTTCTCTTTCCATGTCGACGTTGTAAATGTCTTTATTAGTGTGAAGAGAGCGAGAACGAGAAAAATTACTGCGAAAGCGGCAAGGATCAAGGGAATCGAACCCATTTGCACGAGCCCTGTCCTAAGCACACGAAGCGTCGTATTATACCCTACTCTAGGTTGAGCTGCAAATCTCTTCGATCTGACAGTTACGGTCTATTGCGCGGCCATCTCCAAACAGAAGGGCTTTCGAAGAGGTTCCAGACATCGGTCAAAACGCAGCTAAGGCCAAGCCGTTCCTGGACGTCGGTGCGATCCTCGCAAGAAGGACTTGAAGCGCCGATAACGTTCTAATACGTCAACTCACAGTTCAGGCGATTGACGGTCCCTTCATGTGGCCCGAATCAACCTTGCTTGCTGCACGAGTCAAGTCTCCTGCGCTCTAACAGTCCTACGTTTGAGGAACCTTGTCATTGTCGCTACTCTTTAGTTGAGAATGATAATCGTTAGTAATGGGGGCGGGTGTGCGGTGAGTCTTGTCCTCGACCGATTATCCGTGCGGATCGGCGGCCGTTCACTGGTTACTGACGTGTCATTGGCTGTTGCTGGTGGCGAAGCTGTGGCCTTGTTGGGGGCATCTGGATCCGGTAAATCGTTGACTGCCGCAGCTCTAACCGGTTCGCTACCGGGCAGCGTGAGAACTTCTGGGCGGCTGACGGTTTCCGGGCGTGACACGTCTTTGGATACCAGGCGTCGCCTAGGTGTTGCGGCCATACGTCAAGACTCCTTCACCTCCCTTCACCCTTTGGTGAGGCTTGATCGTCAGCTGATCCCGGTGATCCTACGGTCAAAAAATGCTTCCACACGGTCGGCAGCACGATCCCTTGCCGTTTCGATGTTGGAAGAGGTCGGGTTCGCCGATCCGAATCGCGTTCTCAGTTCTTACCCGATGGAACTATCGGGTGGGCAAAGGCAGCGGGTGTGCATTGTGCAGTCCCTTGCATGCCGAGCCTCGTTCCTGATAGCAGATGAACCGACGACGGCGCTGGACGTCGTGTCCCAGCAACTCGTCCTTTCGGCCCTACGCCGGGCAGTAAATGAAGGTTGCGGCGTTCTGCTGATCACTCATGACGTCGCTGCGGCAGCGTCGTTGTGCTCCCGGGCTGTCGTCATCAGCGGAGGATCCGTGGTCGACGAAGGTCCCTTCGACCATTTGGCCACCAAAAACACACACCCAGAAACAGCTAAACTCATGGACGCAGCGCAGCGAACCGTGCGCCGCGAGGATATTGCTGCCGCATGATCTCGGTCCTTTCAGCACACGACATTCATCTGTCGCTCACCCGGCCTGCCCGAGCCTTCCAACGTGGCGTGGCCCAGAAAATTCTTCATGGGGTGTCTATATCAGTCCCTCGTGGTGCTGGTGTGGGGTTGGTAGGTAGCTCCGGATCCGGCAAATCGACGCTGTTGCGCACTCTTTTGGCGATGGAAGTGCCGGACTCAGGTTCGGTGGTTCTGCATGATCGCATGATCCGCCCAGGATCTTTGAAGTCGCTGAGATGGTTCCGACGAGAGGTGCAGTATGTTCCTCAGGATCCTGCGAGCAGCCTCGATCCGCGGATGACGGTCGAGCGGTTGCTGCGGGAACCACTGGTCTGCCTCGGGGTTGAGGGGAATCACTCTGAACTGATTCGCGACGCGCTTGTTCGCGTGGAGCTTCCGGGAGCGGTTCTTGATCGACGACCGTCCGAGTTGTCCGGCGGACAGAATCAGCGTGTAGCGATCGCCCGGGCGATGGTTGTTAAGCCCGCAATCTTGATAGCGGATGAGCCAGTGAGTGGGCTCGATCTTCCGCTGCGTAATCAAGTCTTGGATGTTTTACACATGTTGATCAAGAGCCAGGGGCTCGGTCTGTTGCTGGTGTCCCATGATCTTGATGCTGTTGCCTCAATCTGTACACGGACGGCTGTACTGGCTGACGGCAGGATCGTCGAAGAAGGACCGACTGACCAGGTTCTGGACTCCCCGCAGCATCCTGCGACGCGAGCACTGAATGATGCCAGAGTAGGCTGGGGCGCGCTCTCCTTATGATTGAGACCCTTCCGCCGAGGAGCATGGCCTCGGTGTCATTACTTCTGCCTACTCAACTGATCTTCAATGTTGGTTTTTACGCCGTCGTACCGTTTCTGGCCCTTGTCATGACAGACGACCTCGGGCTCGGTGCCGCTGCGATCGGGGTCGTGCTCGGGGCTCGAACCTTCAGCCAGCAAGGAATGTTCCTGCTCGGCGGAGTCATCGCTGACCATTGGGGGCCGCGGCGCAGCATTCTCACCGGTTGCCTGATCCGCGCCATGGGATACCTTGGCCTAGCACTCTCCGAAGAGTTCTGGCCCTTCCTCCTGAGCGCTGTCCTAACTGGTATTGGCGGCGCCTTCTTCTCACCCGCCGTCGAAGGGCTCTTGGGCGCACACGACCGGGCCCAGAAAGATGCGAACCCCCAGCGCCGCACTCTCTTCGCGTGGCTTGTGCTGTTCGGCGAAGTCGGCGCCGTGACGGGCCCCTTGGTCGGGATCGCCCTCTTGCCCTTCGGGTTCCCCGTCGTCGCTGTCTCCGCTGCCTGCCTTTTTGTCGCTGTGGGGGTTGCGCTGTGGCTGCTCTTACCTGCAGGACTACCTACCAGCGCCGACGAAGACGACACACCTGCCGCCAAGGCGGAGCCGCGTGAAACATGGGCGTGCCTGCGTGAACGACGCTTCCTGGCTTTTTGTGCGTTTTTCAGTGTCAACCTCCTTGCTTATAACCAGTTGTATTTCGCGTTGCCTCTTGAACTCAACGAAGGCGGTACGGGAACGGGGACGCTGGCTCTGCTGTTCGTCTTGGCCTCAGTACTGACTATCGTCTTCCAACTACCGGCATCAACTCTGGCCGCCAAGGTGGGACCCGGCGTGGCCCTTCGTGCGGGTTTTATCTGCTTGGGCCTTGGTTTCAGCGCAATGGCCGTATTTGGGGTCACTGGCATACACGCAGTGCCGGGAACTCCGGCGCTTACTGGCCCGGTCATGATGGTCGTTCTTCTGAGCTTCGGACACATGCTCATCGTTCCCGCTGGAATGCAGCAGGTCCACGGTTTCGCCGGCGACCGCCCCTTGAGCGCCTTTTACGGCCTCCTCGCCAGCTTCGGTGGCTTATCTGTGCTCCTGGGCAATACCCTCGTCGGCGCATTCAGGGACTCCCTGGGCGGATTCACCGGGTGGATGTTTCTGGTGTCTCTCACTATCGCCTCTGCAATTTTCCTACCTCGTTTACTTCCACTTCACTATCAGAAAGTCCATCCATGATTGCCCGCCGTACCCGCACGTTGTCCCTTTTTGCTGTCTCAACGATTAGTTGTCTCGCCCTCACCGGATGTTTCTCGTCGGACTCTTCCGGGTCAGTGCCAGCCGCTGATGGTGACGATCGCGTATCTTTGGCGATGCTCCAGCCGCCGCGCTCCGGGCTTACCCCGCTGAGCGACGATGCCTTTAAGCTCTCTCGGTGGTCCGCAGCGGAGACTCTTGTCTCTCTAGACGATCTCGGGGAGGCTCAAGCGTCCCTGGCTACGTCATGGGAGCAGAGCTCTCCCATGGAATGGACGTTCACCATCAGGGAAGGAGTCAGTTTCCACGATGGCACACCCCTGACCGCTGAAGACGTAGCCCGCTCGCTCACCGCGGCCGCTACAGCGTCTCCAACACCACGCATCCTCGATGGCGTCGACATGTCAGCGGCCGCCGACAACGACACAACGGTCACCGTGACCACAGCCGTTGCTGACCCCCTCCTCCCCCAGCGCATGTCCAGCCCTCAACTGTCGATCCTCGCCGCAAGCGCCTACGAAGGTGACACAGTCGACCCGATCAACGCTGGCACCGGCCCGTTCGTGCTCACCGCCGTCGATGGGACGTCGGGTGCGACTTTGGACCGGAACGAGAACTATTGGGGTGAAACCGCCGCAGCATCAGGAATCGATGTTCAATTCGTCCCTGATGGGACCGCACGGGCCGCAGCGCTTCGTACGGGCACAGCCGACATTGTTGAAGCCATTCCAGTCAGTCAGGTAGCCCAGATCGATGAGGACCTCGTCTTTGAAGTACCGATGCCTCGAACGAACACGCTGTACCTGAACAACGATTCCGGGCCATTCGCGGATCCAGCAGTGCGCGCCGCCGCTAGGGAAGCCATCGATCGAGCGACTATCGTCTCCGGGGTCTACGAAGGCCGGGCCGACGTCGCCGAAGGGCTTCTCGGCCCAGCCCTGCCATGGGCTGTAGACGAACGCGACGACGACTACCAGGCAGTCCTCGACCAGCGACCCGAGGCTGCTCCGGTAGATGGGGTTCGCATCAGCCTGGGAACTTTCACCGATCGTGCGGAACTTCCTGAGGTCGCCGTGCAACTCGAGCAG
Source organism: Arthrobacter sp. Sr33 (assembly GCF_054511195.1). Lineage (NCBI taxonomy): Bacteria > Bacillati > Actinomycetota > Actinomycetes > Micrococcales > Micrococcaceae > Arthrobacter > Arthrobacter sp. Sr33. The sequence goes on from NZ_JBTNDD010000017.1 coordinate 5,480, forward strand.
CAGCTTGAAGCCGTCGGCTTCATCGTTGAACAAGACGTCCGCGAGTACCAGTACATCGAAGCCGATGCTGTCGACGGCGCCTTCGATGCTTTCATTCTCTCCCGGGCGACAGTGCTCGACTCGGGTGACCCTGTCGCCTACCTATATAGCGACTTCGCCTGCGAAGGGTCCTTCAACCTCTCCCAGTTCTGCGACCCTGCAGTCGACGAAGCCCTCGAAGAAGCTGCTGCACTTCCAGCAGGACCAGAACGCAGAAGCGCCATCATCGCCGCCGAGGCAGAAATTCTTGCCCGCGACGCCGCTATCCCCATGTTGCACGAACGTGTCATCCAGGGTGAAGCCGCAAACGTCGAAGGCGCCGTCCGTGATCCGCGTGAGCGTGCGTTGATCACCGAGGAAACCTCCGCCCGATAGTGAAACGATTCCCCACCGGAGCTCTCCTCGTCGGTCTATCCAGGACCGGGGCGCTCTTCGCCGTCGTCCTCGTCATTGGCATGCTGCCTTGGCTATCTGGGCAGAGCCCGGAATACACGGTGCTAAGAGCCCGCTACGCGGATCTGGAAGCAACCCCTGAGTCTCTGGCGATGGTCCGGGCCGAACTTGGCCTGGACCGGGGGCCCGTGGCCGTGTTCATCGATTGGTTCTCCGGAGTCCTTACCGGCGACTTAGGACAATCCTGGATTTCGAACTCTCCAGTCCTTCCTGGAACACTGGCGGCGCTGGGAGTTTCTGTCACTCTTATGATCTGCGCGGGCGCTCTTGCAGTGGTAATCGCGATTTTGTTCGCTCTACCGTCGCTTCTGCGAAGCTCGAAGGGAGCGCACCGTCGGGGATCAGGTGTCCTCGCGACGACGGCGACGTCTCTTCCAGAGTTCCTCCTGGCCTCTCTTCTTCTCGTCATCGGCGCCGTCTGGTTGGGCTGGTTCCCTCCCTCTGGGTGGCTCGGCCTGCACTACGCGGTCTTACCGTCGCTTGCTATGGGGATTCCCTCAGGTGGACTGATGGGGAAGTTGCTGGCCGACGCGATCAGCTCAGCCGGTGAGGAACAATGGGTATCGGCATGGCTATCAGCCGGATTCACCAGACGCCAAATCGCTGTCGGATTGCTCCGTCGGGCCTTACCGACCATCTCCAGCCAAGCCGCGTTAGTAGTCATCGGGGTGACCGGTGGCGCTGTAGCCGTCGAAAGGGTCTTCGCGATTCCCGGAATTGGACGCTCAACTCTGGGCGCCGCCACAGCACAGGACATCCCCACACTCCAAGCGGGCGTACTTGCCCTCCTGCTCCTGGCAATCGCCGCGGGCATCACAGCCGCAATGGTCCGCCGTGCACTCCTCGGACCAGCCGGGAGACTGGAAGTAGTCCCCGTCGCCTTTGTTCCCCCGGTTTTCCGACGCCGGGATCTCGCCGTACCCTCCACAGCAGCTTTACTTCTGACAATGATCACCGCCGCCGGGGTCTTACGCGATCCCTTCGCCGCAGTACATCCACGCCTCGCACCACCAAGCTGGCTACTCCCTTTCGGCGCAGACGCCAGCGGCCGAGATCTACTAGCCCGGGTGGGCCACGGCACTCTCTCTACGATCGGCACCGCTCTAATCGTCGTGCTGATATCCCTCATCGTCGGACTACTGATCGGGTCCCTTCCCCGCCTCGGAACCGGACCACTGGAAATCGCGAATGCCGAGCCACCCGTCATCGCAGGGATCATTGTTGCGGCCATCTCCGGAGCGTCCCTCGGAGGCGCAGCCCTGGCCGTAGCACTGGTGAGCTGGGCCCCATTAGCAGCACACACCTCAGCGTTGACGCTTCAAGCACGAACCTTGCCCTTCGTCTCAGTGCTCCCCATCCTCGGCGTAGGCCGCACCAGAACGTTCGTTCGGCACATCCTCCCGCACATCATCGGCCCCCTCATCCAACACGCCATGCTCCGGCTACCAGGTGTTGCCCTCGCACTGGCAGCCCTAGGCTTCCTCGGACTTGGCGCGAACCCGCCCAGCCCGGACTGGGGACTAGTCCTGGCCGAAGGCATGGCCTACGTCGAACGCGCACCGTGGACAGTTCTCGCACCTTCATTGGCGCTGATCCTCGCATCAGTCCTCGCGGTCTCGGCCTCAGGCCTCACTCTTCCCCCGCACCTCCATCGACGACGAGCCCAGAGCGAAACCATCCAAGCCCCCTGACGCCAATTAAGCCGTAACGACTAACTCCCAAACCAGCATTACATAAAATCATGCATATGTGCTTATATGTAGCCATGCCCGAGGATGAACAGCTTGAAAAAGTCGCAGAGCTTTTCAAAGCATTGGGAGCCACGTCGCGTCTTCGGATCCTGACGTCTTTGGCTGCTTCGGAAGGCTCCGTGGGCTCCCTGGTTCAGGCCACTGGGTTGTCTCAACCTCTGGTATCGCAGCATCTGCGTTTGCTGCGGAGCATGAATCTGGTGACCGTGACCAGATCGGGCCGCGACGCTACCTACGCCCTGACCGATGAGCACGTAGCCCACGTCATCAGTGACGCCATCGCCCATACCGGCGAATCCCCATCAAAGAACTAGCCCGCAACGCTCACCGCGTCGCAGGCACCCATGAAGGAGAACCCACCATGTCAACCGAAATTAAAGCTGAGCACACCCTCGCCGACCACACCCACGGCTCCGCGGATTGCTCACACGAAACCGTGCAGCACGGCGACCACACCGACTACCTCCACGACGGACACCGCCACGCCGAACACGACGGCCACTACGACGAACACGACGAGCCAGCTGAGCACACTCTCAGCGACCACACCCACGGCTCGACAGATTGCTCACACGAAACCGTGCAGCACGGCGACCACACCGACTACCTCCACGACGGACACCGCCACGCCGAACACGAGGACCACTACGACGAACACTAGGTCTTCACGTTCACTTTTAGTCAGCATCGATCCACCACAGTGGAGTCGATGCTGACTATCTTAAGCAGAACGACAGAGGCTACGGCGAGGGTTGCGCAGTGAGGCGCTCCGGTGGGATTACCGGTTAGTCCGGTGAATAACCAGTTCGGGTCAGCTATGCCTTTGTGGGTGTCAGGTTGATGGGCGGCCCCAACCCGATGAGAGCGTCGTGAAGGTTCGCGGGCAGCGTGTTCGTTTCCTTCGTGTCGGGGCGCCAGTGCTCGACCCAGCGGCCAAGGTCCTGTAGGCGTCCTTCACCATCGAGGCCACCCAGCCAGGCGGATCGGCCGGTAACCCCTGTTTTTCCTTTGCGGATTGCAACAGCGGCTACAGCGCCTTGAGCGCACTGCTGCAAGCACGGCGCTGAGATCAGAACCCCACCCGGGGACCGCGACACCGCGCCTGACAACCCACCATCCCCCCGGGACCGGGTCAGCGCAGCACACCGGTGACCGGAGCACATAGCAACAACAACACCAGCAGACCCATTCACTGCTTCATCGCCTTGGTCTTCACCCGATGTGAGGCTCGACATAAGCACTGGACCTGGATTGGACTGATTGCGTGCTTTTCGCCTCATCGTGACCGCCCTTACCCTTGACGGGCTTTCATTCGAGGGTTTTTCTTGTTGATGACGAAGGTCTTTCCTCGACGACGCACCACCTGGGCGCCGGGAATCTTCTTCAGGGACCGCAATGAGTTACGTACTTTCATGATGCTCCTTGATAGGTGTTCTTAGTGCTGTTCTGAGGGAAACGGGACAGGGAAGCCGATGCGCGCGGACTGCAATTCCTCATCGGTGAGGGCGCAGGCATCGAGTAGACCAGCAATGTCATCGTCGTCGAGATCATCACCAGTGAGAGCCAAATGAGTGCCACGGCATCCCTCCCCTTGCAAGAGATACGCACCCCACGGCCCCCTGTCCTCCACAGAGACGCGCGGGCCGACCCCGTGCACAGCTACACGTGAGTCCAACATTCCAGCGATCCAGACGCTGCCGCGGACAAAGCAACACCCCACAGAGATAGCGCCCAGAGCAGTTTGGAACCGCCCTGGATGCAGCGGGCGGCTGACTCGATGCTCGACAGTGCGGAACGGCTCAGATGACGAAGTCGGTGTGATGACCACCCCGGGCAGATTCCGGTTTCGTGCTTGTTCGGTACTGTGTGAACCCAGTTTCGCGACGTCCAGCCCAGCGCTGGGCACTATGTGGGCATGCGGTGCGAGCTCGTGGAGAAGATGCAGTCCACGAGCCGATAAGGCTGCGTCGTCGGGCAACAGGTCGCTGCTGGTGGTGAGGATCGTATCCGCGAAAAGCAGCTCTCCCACAAGGAATTCGCCCGGAGTTCGTGAATCCTCCGGCACTGCCGTATAACCAGACCCGAATAAAGTGTGGTGGTCCCACAACTGGTCCTCTACATCCTCCGGCCGCGCAGCCAGAGCCACCGTGTCCACGGTGAACGCTCCTGGGGCAACGGCACGTAAACCATCGATAGCGTTTTCGGCTGTTGTGCCCGGCGGAAGCCCAACAATCGCCCGGGCCTCCCCCGCGGCCGCTAACCGCAAGAGAGCCGGCGCGAGATCAAACCGGACAGTGCAACTCAGGCAACCATGCTCCAAAACCGTCGACTCACGCTCGATAAGTCGATCGTCGGCATGAACCCGGCGCATCACCACACCACCGTCCAACAAATCATGCAAAACTACCGGCACACGCGGAAACCTATCCGCCAACAACGAAGCGGCAGTATTCCGGCTCAGCACGTCAAGGGACGTGAGAATAATAAGATGCATCACCCCATTATATGAGAACCATTCTCAAATACCAATCGGGGTCTTCGATCTGCAACGCCAATAACGGGCTATTACGTCATCCCAACCTCGGGGTTAGGCTCAGAATGTATCCGGCAACCCGCTGGTGAACCATATGAAGGTAAGGAACGAGGCGACCGGTAACGAGAGCCTGAAAGCTGAAGGCCAGAAAGACCAGTCGAAAGCTGACCTGAAGAACGCTGGCGAGAACATCCAGGACGCCTTCAAGTAAGCCGACGCATCATCAGAGCGGTGGACACGACGGGTCTTCGTGCCCTCCCGTTCTCGTTTGTTCGAACTTGTCCTTCTCTACCTAATGGCGGCGTCGGTTATGCCAGCTGGCCACTGTCGCGAATGAGGCGGCAATCAGGTAGCAGAAGATGGCGATTACCACGATGGCTGCTCCCGGCGCGAAGTCACCGTAGTAAGAAGCTGCGAGACCGAGGATCGCGCTGAGTGCACCGATGCCGGAGCCAATAGCTAGTGTCGCCCGGTAGCTGGTCGCGATTTGCGCGGCGGCGGCCACGGGGACGACCATCATCGCTGAAATCAGCAGCAGCCCGATGGTGGTCATTCCAGCGACGACGATGAGCGCCACCATTAGCGTCAGGATGAGAGTCAGGGCTTGTGTCGGTATTCCGGCTACTCTGGCTGAGGCTTCGTCAAAAGCCACGGCAACCAATTGCCTGTACACCACGGCTGTGATTAACAGGACGAGACCGGCGAGTACGGTGATCGCTGCGACTTCCCACCATTGCAGGTTCAAGGGACTCCCGAAGAGGAGCCCGACCACTGCGGTTTGCCCACCGCCGGCGCGGGCCGCGAATAGGAAACCGGCAGAGATCCCTCCGTAGAAGAGCAGGGCTAGGGACAGGTCCGCGCCGCCGCGTCGGCTGGACATGCGCACTAACGCCACTGCAGCCAGGACGGTCAGCCCGAGCGCCCCGATGATCGGGTGTAGCCCGGTGAGCAGGGCCAGCCCGACTCCGGCGAAGGCCATGTGGCCCATGCCGTCGCCGATGAGGGATTGACGTCTCTGGACGATGAATCCTCCGACGAGCGGGGCAGCTGCCCCGATGACGGTGCAGGCAATCAGGGCGCGCTGCATGAACTCCAGTTCCAGCATTCCCTTAACCGTCCGTTCGGACTGTCGGAGCGGTTACCGACGTCGTTACATCGGGTAAGGGTAGAACGTTGCCGTCCCGGACTTCCAGAACGCGATGCGCTAATCCGGTAAAGCCTGCCGGGTCGTGGCTGATGTAGACCACGGCGATCCCCTCGACGTGCACCAAGTGCTCCAAAGAAGCCCGTAAGGCAGCCTTTGCTTCCGTGTCCACCCCGGTGGTGGGTTCATCCAGGAACAGCAAGCGGGGGGTGGTGACAAGGGCGCGGGCAACCAGCGCCCGCTGTTGCTGTCCACCGGAAAGCTCAGTGATCCGGTGCCGGCGCACTGCTTGCAGACCCATCACGTCAAGGACGTGCTCGATGCGTTCATGTTGAACTGCGGAAATGCGCTGCAGGGGTCGTAACCTGCCAGCGAGCCCGCTGCGCACTACTTCGTTGACGCTGATAGGCAGCACTGAGGAGGTCTCGGCCCGCTGCGGTACATATCCGACCCATGACCATTGGCGGAAACGTGCAGTGTCAGTGCCGAATAACCGGATGGATCCATCCGTGGGGCGAACCAGCCCTAAAGCGAGCCGCACCAACGTGGTTTTGCCGGCCCCGTTGGGGCCGACAACCGCGGTGAAGGCTCCGGCTTCAAGGCGCAGCGAAACGTCTGTCAGGACGGGTACGCGGCCGTAGCCGTAGCTGACGCGGTCGAACTCAAGAACAGCCGTTTGTGCGTGATCGGGCACGGATTAGGTGCAGTTCAGTGCGGTGGAGAAGGCTTCGGCCTGCTCCTGGAGCAGTGCCGGGTACCCCTGTTCCATTTGCTCTTCGCTGACAACGTCGAGGGGGAAGATGTCGAGCATTTCCGTTCCGGTTTCCCCTACGACGGCTTCAGCGTCAGCGCGGCCCTCGACGGGCTCAGCGAGCACGTACTCGAACCCTTCTTCCTCGATCTCAGCGACGATTTCAGCGAGCTCACCGCCGGAAGCGCCCGCCTCACCCGAGGTGACACCGACCACCGCGTGCTGGGTGTACCCGAAGGGCTCGAGCAGGTAGCCGTACGCGGCGTGGCTGACGATGGCTTCCTCAAACTGGCAAGCCTGGCTCAGCAGTTGCTCGATTTCTCCGTGTGATGCCATGAGCTCTTCACTGACCCGCTCAGCGTTTCCTGTGTAGGTCTCGGCATTGTCCGGGTCGGCGGCGGCGAATGCCTCACCCGTGCGGAGGGCAACTTCGGCCATGATCGAGGCATCGAACCACACGTGTGGATCCAGTGCACCCTCGGTGCTTTCTTCCTCAGCGTGTCCACCTTCTTCAGCGTGCTCTTCCTCGCCCTCGGCGTGTTCTTCCTCCTCTTCAGAGTGCCCGCCTTCTTCTTCGGCGTGCGCGTGGGCGTCCTCCGAAGCCGCTAACATCCGGTCTTCGCCAGCGACTTCACTGACGTCGACAATCTCTCCCCCGGCCGCGCCGGCTGCGTCTTCAACCTGGGACTGGTACCCAATATCACCCATGTACAGCACGACATCCGATGTTTCCAGGGCTTCACGCTGACCGGGGGTGAGTTCGAGTTCGTGTGCCTCAGCACTGCCTGAACCGAGGAACTCAATCTCCACGTCAGGTGCGATCTCCTCGGCCATCCACGCCAGCGGGTACACGGCCGCTACAGCTCTCAGCTGCCCTTCACTGCTTTCCCCGGCAGTGCCTGCATCTTCTCCTACCCCGCAACCGGCAATGGCCAAGGTCAGAACGGCGAAACTTGGGATAAGACGGCGCATAGCGGATTCATCTCCTACAGGTTGGGTTTATGATCAGAACTAATCTTAATGATATTGATTATCAATGGCACCGGAAGCTGAGCGTCTGCCTTTAGCCGGGTCGAGGGCGACGCGGCGACGTTCGGCCATCATCGATGCCCTCACCAACGCCAGTACGTTCCACAGCGCCCGCGACTTACAGAAGTTGGCCAGCGACGCCGGTCATCCTATGGCCCTATCCACGGTGTACCGGGCACTTCAGGCCCTCTCAGCAGCGAACGAAGTGGACGTTCTGCACCCCTCGTGCGGTGAGGCACTGTACCGCCGATGCACTCTGGGTCACCACCACCACCTCGTTTGCCGCCAATGCGGACAGGCGACCGAGATTGCTGATGAAGCACTCGAGAAGTGGGTAGAGAGAACCGCAAACCAGCACGGATTCACCGAGCCACACCACACCTTAGAGATATTCGGTACCTGTCAGGAATGCGCCAAGTTCGGGTAGACACGAGCACATCATTCGCCCGGTCTCGAGCCTGACCTCGAGCGGGAAACACGCTGTGTGCAATGTCCGCGGCAGTTTCGAGACGGGAGCGGCCTAACGGAAGGCCGGACCACGCAAACACCCGACGGGGCTGGCGTGGACGCCGGTTTCTCCAGAGATATGCAGGTACACCACACCCAGGCGGTGGAAATGTCCATGATCGCTTGGGATCGCTCGATTGACCCGTGTTAACGCCAACCCAAAACAGGGCCATTAGTGCCAATTGAAAACAGGGCCACTGGTTGTTCGTTCTATTGTGCCGTACTGGTTGTTGGCTGGTGTTTCGTGAGCCGGTAGCTGTTGCCTTTGAGGCTGATGACGTCGGCGTGGTGAACGATCCGGTCGATCATGGCTGAGGCGATGGTCAGGTCCCCGAAAACATCACCCCAGCGGGCGAAGGGCAGGTTCGAGGTCAGAATCAGGGAGGCGTGTTCGTAGCGGCTGGAAACGAGTTGGAAGAACAGGTTCGCTGCGTCCTGATCGAACGGGATGTAACCTACCTCGTCGATGATCAGGAGGCTGTAGCGGCGTAGCCTGGCCAGTTCCTGGGGTAGTTTCCCGCGGGAATGAGCTTCCTGGAGCCGGGCGACCCAGCCCGTCGCGGAATCGAAGAGAACCCGATGCCCTGCTTTGGCTGCTTTGATCCCGATACCGACTGCGAGGTGGGTTTTCCCGGTCCCCGGCGGGCCGAGCAGGACCACGTTCTTAGCCTCGGAGAGGAACACCCCGGTGCCCAGGTGCGCGATCAGGTTCCGGTCCGCGGAGGGCTGGTGATCGAAGTTGAACTCCTCGAGGCTTTTATGCGCGGGGAACCTCGCGGCTTTGATCCGGGTCGCCGCCCCGGACGCTTCGCGTTCGGAGACTTCACGGGAGAGGACCGCGGCGAGGTATTCCTCGTGAGACCATCCTGCGTCCCTGGCTTGGTCCCCGAGTCGGCGGAACCCGTCGCTGATCCGTGGGGCGCGCAACGCCCGGGCGTAGTACTCGATCTGGGCTGGCGTGCCGGTCATGAGGCCACCTCTGCCAGTGCTGGCTGCTGGTCGTGGGTGGTGCCGAAGATCTCGTCATAGACGCCGAGATCGCGGACCTGCACGGACTCCACCACCCTTGCTTCCACCATGTCGGGTCGGTGGGCTCGTTGGGCGTGGAAGTCCCGGCGCATCACCGCCGCCCGGGCCACGTGGGCTGGGTCGGTGATCACCAGGTGCCGGGCCCACACCCGGGCATGCGAAGCGATAGTGACGCCGTCGTGGGTGACCGTGACCGTGTCCAGATCGGCGGTGACATCAACGATCCGCCCGATGAACGAGGGATCAACGGAGTAGTCGTTGGAGAACACCCGTACGTCATAATCCCGTGGCAGGCGGACCGTATTGGCGAACACCGTGCCCGGGGTCACCGGCGGTAACGGGCGCATCTTCTGGCGGTCCAGGATGATCAGCTCATCGGGGCGTCCGTGGCGGGAACGTGAATACCGGTGATTAGCCGTCGGTAACCACTCATCTAACTGGTTGTTGAAATCCGCTGGTGAGGCGAAGTTCCGGCCCGGCATGAAGCGTTGCCGGAAGAACCTGTTCATCCGCTCCACCATGCCCTTGGACTCCGGATCCCGCGGTGGAAGTAATCGAACTTCCAAACCCAGCGATCCGGCGAACGCGGCCACTGGCTCCGTGGGCTGGCGACGGCCGATACCGGATTCGTTGTCCCACAACAGGCGCGCCGGGACCGCTTGCGTGTCCTGGATCAGGGCCCACATTCCACCCAGTAGATCAGGGGTCGTGCGGGAGGGCAGCATCCGGGCCTGGATGAATCCCGAGAACGCCGACGTCATCACCAGCACCGGCGGCGTATCGTGTTGGCCCTCGCCTACGGGCAACGGCTCATGCGGGAACCACAAATCGCATTGGATCTGGAAGCCCGGCACGTGGACCAGCCGGTCCACCGGGTCCGGCGGCGCGTACTCGGGCCGGATCACGGCGACCTTCGCCCGGAACAGTGACGCCGATCCAGACCAGCCCACCCGCTCCGCCAGTGTCGCTGCAGGCATTGTCGGGGTTTTCACCAACAACTCGCGCACACTCGGAGCGAACGCGTCGAAACTCGATGCCCCAGACGCCCGCTGATACTTCGGCACCCGATCCGATGCCAACGCCCGATCCACTGTTCCGCGGGAAACCCCCACGATCCTGCCGATCTCACGCTTCGAGTGCTGACCCGTCGAAAACAGGTGGCGTATCTTCGCCCAATCATCCAAATTGATCACCTTCCATCATGGTCGGTGGCCCTATTTTCATTTGGCGTTCCTGGCCCTACTTTCGGCCGGCGTTAACAACCCGGAGGTCAAGTCAATTGCCTACGACATGGCCACAGCCCAGCAAGCCCAAATAGGTCACATGTACACCTGGTTGCAGAACTGGAACCTTCCACAGTCCTCACCCCTGGAACCGATGGCCTGGATGGAAAGAACGGGCGAAATGGGGCTCATCGTAATTGGGAGTGTAGGTAGGGTCTGAAGCCGCCTGATTCCAGGAGTGATCGAGCGATGTAGTTGGTGATGTTCCGGAATCCGAGGGCTGAGCCGCGGAGGTG
>NZ_JBTNDD010000018.1:0-11389 GCF_054511195.1 Arthrobacter sp. Sr33
AGTTAAGGATGTGTAGCGCGAGACGTTCCGCTGCCAGGCCGACAGGGAGAGGGCCGCCTCCAGCGCCGATCAACTGGAGGAGCGTGAGGGCGAGCTTGCCCGGGGGGACCGTCCAGTGCTGGAAGTTCAGGCCGTGGTGCCTGTCGTTGCGCGCCTCCGGTTGACCGGTGCGGGGCCGAGACGTCGACGGCGGGGATGTTCTAGGCGGTGATCACGGCTTTGAGTAACGCCGCTGCGAGGCACAGTGCGGCCAGGACGATGCCCAGGATGAATGTCTGCGGGGCAGCCCGTTCGCCTCGAAGATGTCCGACCACCCAGCCGAGGCTTGCCAGCCGAACGACGGTGATGATGATCGCCAGCTGCAGCGCTAGTCCCGGATCAACCCACCCCACCAAAGCAGCCGTCATGAAAAGCGCGGGCCCAACCGCTGCGGACGCGATGGGCACAGCGTGCCATGCCTCTTTTCGAAGGTGAGGTGTCGTGGCCTGGTCGGGTGCAGTCACCCGGACGCCGACATGTTCGGCCAGCACGTGTGCGATGAACGTCGATGTACCGGTTCCGATGATGTAGATCAGGGCTTTGCTGGTGAGTAGGTCCTCCGGGTACAGGGCGATGAGCGCGGCCAGAATCAGGATGTCTCCGTAGACGAAGGCCGTGATCCTGCTCGATGCGTCCTCCTTGCTGAGCGGCCGCTCCGAACGTAAGTGAAAGAGCTGATAGATCAGGTCCTGGACGAGCCGATGAGGGCGCCTCTTCAAGCGGTCCTGACTCATGGGTTCCTTTTCGTGCACGTCGTGCCCGGGTCGACCTCGATCAGCGCCCGTCGCTAGGTTTCGATGAGTATCTCAGGTCGAGTCGGCCCCACCCGCCAGTGCCGGCGGGCGACACGAGATCACAGGAGTACATCGTGACGATGAGTTGCACTAGGAGTGACGGATCGCCGCCGAGGCGGGGAGTGTCAGGGCATGTAAGGGGAGTAGTAGGGCAGCGAATCGTTCAGGACCGGCACCTTGACGATCAGGGACTCGTCGGCGGAGGTGACCTTCACCGGAACCACGGAGCCCGGGTCGGCACCTACCTGATCGACGAGCAGTGGTGTCGTCCGTTCGAGGTGGACGGAGTTCTCGCCGCGAACGAGGACGCTTTCGGTCTGACCCGCGACGCTGAAACCCACCATGAGGTCCTCCTCCGTGTCATTGATGATCGTGCCCAGCACCCGGCCAGGCTCCTGAGCGGAGGTACCTACTATCAGCATGTTCTGCAGCCGCACATTCCCGCTTGATGCGTGAGCGCCGTCGGTGAGCGAGTCGTTCATCTGTGTCGCCACGGGGTTGGTGAAGGAACACCCGCACAATGTCAGAGCGAGCAGTCCGACGTACACCGCCTTCAGGGCAAGCGTTCTTCCTGCCCTGTGTTTCGCGGGAGGAGCTTCTGCTCGTACCCCCTCGATGAGGCCCTGCGTGACGACCCGGCGTGGACGTGGGGGTGAGGGCGGACGCCGGTGATGTGCGCTCGAGGTGATCATCGTGCGGTCTGACAGGGTCATGGTGGCCTGCTTCCAGTCGGTTGTTGCACCAACTGGAGGTCTCTCCCGGCCGCTTCATGCGACCCTGCTCGCCGGAGAGTTCAGGGACTCTCGTAATGACGACGAACCGGATGTGGGGATACTACCCTCCATTGAGATAAGTGAAACATACTTCACCTATTTAGGGGAAGAACCGGCGCCCTGACATGGCGATCGCTTCCGTTCTGCTGTCCACACGTGTCCGCGTGCGACTGGTCGGCGGGGCTGTGGTGTGGCGCGTCCCAGCCCACGGGCGCTTCTGGCTCGGCTCGGTTCTTCTCAGTGGGGTGTCGTGTTCGATCGTGGAGCCTTTGGGTCCGCTGGCGGCGTCACGTCCGTTCGTTCTGGGCGAGGTGGGGGCGTTCCGATGAGACCGCCGGCGATCATGGTGAGGAAACCGGCGATCCCGACGACCGGGATGGACACTGCGATGGAGAGCAGGACGATCAGTATTCCTCCCAGGATCGTCACGAACGCCGCTTTCCGGCGGCGGGATGTGCGGCGCGGCGAAATCGTGTGTTGAAGGCGTTGGGCAAGTTCGGGTTCTTCGGCTGCGAGACGCCGTGCGAGCTCGTCGAAGCGGGATCGTTCTTCGTCCGACAGGGGCATGACAGTCACTTTCTCTTCTCACGTGGGGCTTGGGTCCTGGTGTTGGGTCGCACGTCCATGCACGGCGGGATCATCCTGCAGGGATCTGTCCTGGGGGATCCGGGCCTAGGGCGGCCCGGTCGGGCACCATGCGGGCAGCGCATCGTCGGAGGCGCCGGGAGGGCAGGGATCGAACGTGAAGATGACCAGCGATCCGAGCGCGATGATCACGCCTGTGCAGGTCAGGAGGACGCTCTTGAGGCACAAGCGCATCCAGGCGGTGTCCGTGTAGTCGTTGATGATGACGCGCAACCCGTTGGTGCCGTGGAGCATGGCCAGCCACAGCATGATCAGGTCGAACCACTGCCAGAAGGGGTGCGCCCATTTCCCGGCGACGAACGCGAAGTCGATCTGGTTGATGCCATCCCCGAGCACCAGGTTCACGAACAGGTGCGTGAAAATCATGATGAGTAGGACGGCCCCGGACCACCGCATGAACAGCCAGCCGAGGAGCTCGAAGTTGCTTCGGGCGTGTGGGCGGCTCCGCGGGGGAGTGACCGGCATCCTGACGGGATTGCGTTGAGGCCGCGTCACTGCAACCCCAGCCCGCACATCCCCAGTTCCTGCAGCATGTCTTCGACCAGTTCCTCCGCCGAACGGCTGGCGTCGAGGACGATGAAGGACGGGAAAGCGTCGAGTCCCTGGTAGGCGTCGTCGAACCGTTGCAGGTGCTCGATGGTCTCGGTGTCCACGGCCCTGCCCGTGATCCTCGCGTGCGCCACGTCGACGGGAACGTCGAAGTAGAAGACGACATCAGGAGTGGGCAGGACGGTGAGGAGGAACGGAAGCAGCCGGCCCACACGCAGGCCGCGCGCACGGCGGAGCGCGAGCTGGCAGTGAAGGTACCGGTCCATGACAACGACGCCGGGGCCTGTCCGGGCTCGCGCGTGCGAGATCAGGACGTTCGCGCAGCGAAGAACCGTCTCCAGCGCGTCAAGTGCTGCCTCGGGAGGGTGAAGGCCGGATCGGCCACACCACGCAGCCAGGCTGCGCCGACCGGATTCGTTCCTGCGGAACGCTGCCGGATAGTCGGCGGCGTTGAGTTGCTGCGCCAGCAGACGGCCGGCCGTGCTCTTACCCGCACCGTCGATACCAACGAGAACGATGATCATGGTCCGTCCCCGTCCAGTGTGGCGACGCCTCGGAGCTGCACCGCTACCTTCCGAACCAGGGCCCGGGCTCTGCGCTGCTGCAGAGCTGGCGTCGAGAGCGAACCCTGGATCAGCGGGGGAGCACTGGAAATGCACCTGATGCGCTCCTGCGGCTTGTTCGTCGCCCATCGGGTGGACCGAACCCCCGACGGAGGTCGTACGGCCTTCCTTCCATGTCCTCTACTCCTTTCGTTCGTCGCGGATCGTGGAAGCCGAGACTGCTCCTAGTTGTCCTCCTGCTCGTCGTTCTCCTGCTCGTCGTCCTGCCCGTCCTGTTGCTCTTCTTCCTGACCTTCATCGGGGTTGTTGTCCTGGTTGTCGGTGTCTTCCTGTTCTTCCACTCCTGGTACCTGGGGCAGCTGTGTGTCATCGCATCCGGTGATGGACAGTGCCCCGATGACGAGGAGTCCGGAACCAAGGAGCAGTGCTGTACGAGATGTGATGGTGTGTTCCTTTCGTGATGCCAGCTGTCGTGCTGGCGGTCGAGCTGACAGTCGTACTGGTCGTGGTACCGGTTGTCGTGCTGGTTGTAGGGCTAGTGTTTTCCGCTGCCGGGGGAGTGGGAGAAGATCGCCAGGAGTTCGCCGATCTCCTTCTGGGACGTGGTCGGGTGGCGGAAGTGCTGGTGCGGGTCGATGGTGTAGCGGGTCCGCCGGCCTTCACGGAGCCGGTGGAGGTAGCCGGAGTCCTCGAGGTCCTTGAGGATCTGCAACGTGGCTCGCGGGGTGATCCCCACAGTCGCCGCGATGTCCTCGACCAAAGGGTTCGGGTTTGTCGCGATGACCAGCAGCACATGACCGTGATTGGTGAGGAACGTCCACTGGTGCGGGACTATCCGCGGAGGTGCGGTAGCCGAGTCGGACGTTCCGGAGCTGCGGTTGCTGGATCCTGGCTGCATCGGTGGTCCCTTTCAGGGATGGACGGTTTGTGGTCGGAGACAATCGTCTGCACGCGTCCGATGAGGGATCAGTGGCGAGGCGTGTCCTGACGGTCTCCGTCAGCGGAACGATCGTCTCCTGCGCGGTCCTCTCTGATGGTCGGACCCGCCGCCGGATTTTCCGCGGGACGTCCAGCGGATGAGGTGCCGGTTGTCCCACCGTGCGTGGCGGCTACCTTGCGGGTGCGCGTCCACACAGGCTGCAGTGCTGCGATCTCGGCGTCGTCGGCTGTGCGGAAGGGCGGTTCCACGGGTGCCGGCGGTTCGTGGCGTTCCTGGCCGCGGGTCTTGATGAGGCTGGCGGCGATGGAGATGGTGAGGATGGTGGTGATGACGGCGAGGGAGATCGGCGTGGGGATGTAGAAGACGTCGATCTTCAGGGCCATCTTGATGCCCACCCAGATCAGGACCATGGCGAGCCCGATCTTCAGGTACACGAAGCGGTGGATGAGGTCGGCGAGGAGGAAGTACATGGCGCGGAGCCCCAGGATCGCGAAGGCGTTGGCGGTGAAGACGAGGAACACTTCGTCGGTGACGGCGAAGATCGCGGGGATGGAATCGACGGCGAAGATGATGTCGGTGACTTCCACGAGGACGAGGACGGCCAGCAGGGGTGTGGCGAGCAGGACCCCGTTCTTGCGGATGAGGAACCGCTGGCCGTGGAAGGCGTCGGTCATGGGCACGTGGCGGCGGAACAGTTTCAGGGCCCGGGACTTCGAGGGGTCGATGTGTTCGTTGCGCTGAACGAGCATCCGGTATCCGGTGAAGAGCAGGAACGCGGCGAACAGGTAGAGGACCCAGCCGGCGCTGGCGATGATCGCGGATCCGGCGGCGATGAAGATGGCCCGGAAGACTAGGGCGCCGAGGACACCGAAGAACAGGACCCGGTGCTGGTACTCCCGGGGAACGGCGAAGAACGTGAAGATGATGGCCCAGACGAAGACGTTGTCGACGGCCAAGGATTTCTCGATGAGGTAGCCGGCGAAGTACTGCTGGCCGAATTCGGCGCCCCAGAACCGCCAGATGATCGCGCCGAACGCGACGCCGAAGAACACCCACACTGCCGACCAGGCTGCCGCTTCGCGGACGCTGATGACATGGGCTTTGCGGTGAGCGACGAGGTCCACGATCAGCATCACGAGGATGAAGCCGATGACGGCGAACCAGACCCAGAGGGGGACGTTCAAGGGGTACCTACTTCCAGTCAGTATCGAATTAACTGGAGGTCTCTCCCGGCCTCTGAAGGCCCTGCCCGCCGGAGAGTGCAGGGACTCTCGTAGTGACGACGGACTGACTGGGGGATACTCCCCTCCACATGAAAACTAGTGAACCACACTTCGCCTGTTGAGGGAAGGTTTGCCTGGAACACAGGTCAGCACGAGCTTCATCGGCTGGACGTCCCTATCCGCGTCCGCGGTTTCAGCGATGGTGCGTGCACGTGCTGCGGTCCGGCGAAAACTGCGGCACGATACAAGGTCACCAGCTTGGCGACGCTGGTGCGGTTCGGTCGTCCGGATCGACGATCTGATCCCGGAGCGTCGCCACGATGTTTGTTCCGTACCTCGGCGTTACCCGGTGCTTGACGCCCGTTGCCATCTCCTTGATGAGACGGGCGATGGACTCTGCATGACGGAAGGTGCCGCCAGCAGCAAAGTACGCCCGCAGCCACGGGTCGACGTCGATGGGGTAACCCTCAGCGGCGAAGGCACGAACGATCTGAACGACCGCGTCTTTGCCAGGGCCAGAACTGAGCCCGTTGTACTGGTGATAGACGAAGATCTCCGCGGCAGCGACCATGAGAAGGTCCGGCGCTGACATCGCCACACCGGTATGGAGGTTCACGGCTCCTGCACTGTCGAGCCAGGTCCGGATCCTGTCATCAGGTGACCACACCATGACGAACAACCGCTCGATCAACCCAGCCGCGACCACGCTGCGGATCGCTTCCAGGTCCCGGTCCTCGAAGGGGTGAACGATCACGACCGCGTCATCAATCACGCGGCCTTCCTGCTCCACGCGTGATAGCTCGCTCATCCCGAGGACTTCCCGCTGAGAAACGTCAGGCACAAGGTACTCGATGACCTCCACATCCGCGGTCCGGCCATCAGCGTTGAGCTGCCTGACATTGGCCCTGCCCCCGTTGAGTGGACACCTCACAAGAGAGAATGTTCATTATGGGAAAGACACGTCGGGAGTTCACTCCTGAGTACAAGGACGAGGCCGTGAAG
Organism: Arthrobacter sp. Sr33; assembly: GCF_054511195.1. Taxonomy (NCBI): domain Bacteria; kingdom Bacillati; phylum Actinomycetota; class Actinomycetes; order Micrococcales; family Micrococcaceae; genus Arthrobacter; species Arthrobacter sp. Sr33. The sequence continues at coordinate 6,529 of NZ_JBTNDD010000018.1, forward strand.
CTGGTGATCAATACCGGCAGGCCGGTCGCGGTCGTCGCCCGGGAGCTCGGGATTAGCGAGGCTTCACTGGGTCGGTGGGTGAACAGTTTCAAGGCCCGCAACGAGACCGGCGAGACCGCGGTCACGGAGTCCGAGCGGGCCGAGTTGCAGAGGCTGCGCAAGGAGAACGCGGACCTGAAACTTGATCGGGCGTTCCTAAAAAAAGCGTCTCTCTTCTTCGCCCAGGAAGCCTCGGATACGAACGCCAAGCGTTCGAACTGATGCACGCGCAGAAGATGAACTTCACGATTACCCGCATGGTGCGCCTGCTCGGGGTATCCCGGTCCGGGTACTACGCCTGGCTGGAGCGGGTGCCTTCGCCGGCGGCGATCCGGCGGGAGGTTATCGAGCGAAAAGTTGCCTACTTCCACAGTGATTCCGATGAGGTTTACGGCTCGCCGCGGATCCTGGCTGACCTGCGTGCCGACGGCGAAACTGTGTCCCGGAAGACCGTCGCGAAAGCCATGAAATCATTGGGCCTAGCCGGAATCTGCCCGAAGAGGTGGAAGACCACCACGGTGATCGACCATGCTGATGCGTATCCGGTGGACGCGGTGAAACGACGGTGGGACACCGGGGCCCTGAACCAGGTCTGGGTCGGTGACATCACCTATCTGAGAACGTGGGAAGGATGGGTGTACCTGGCGACCGTCATCGACGCCCACTCCCGCCGTGTGATCGGCTGGGCAATCGCTGAGCACATGCGTACCGACCTCATCCAGGACGCCCTGCAGATGGCTCTGACTTTGCGGCAGGATCCGCCGGCGCAGGTGATCTTCCACAGCGACCGGTGGCCCAGTACGCCTCAACGCAGATCGCTGAGTTCGCCGCCGCTAACGGGATCACCCGCTCCATGGGATTGACCGGTATTTGCTGGGACAACGCGATGGCAGAGAGCTTCTTCGCGACCCTGAAAACCGAGTTCTACCACCGGCGCGTCTGGCCCACCCGGGCCCGTGCGGCCCGGGATGATTATGACAGCCTCGTTCAGGACCACTAGGACGGCTTGATTCAGGACCACCCTGTGACTCGCCGGATCGTTGTGACGGTTTGATTCGGGACCACCCCCAGTCTTGTTCCCACGTGATGGGACGAGGCCGTGGAGGTTCGGATGAGGGTGCGCATGGAGTTGTTCGCGAACATTCGTAGAGACGCCCGGGTCGAGGGTCTATCGATCCGTGAGCTTGCCAAGCGTTATCAGGTCGGCCGGGACACTGTCCGGCAGGCCCTGGCGAGTCCCGTACCGCCGTCACGGAAGGTGCCGGTGCGCAGTGCACCCCGGTTGGACGGATTCAAGCCGGCGATCGACGCGATGCTCCTGGAGGACACGACGGCGCCGCGGAAGCAACGCCATACCGCCCGGAGAATTCTGGCCCGGCTGATCGACGAGCACGGGGCCGAGGAGCTGTCGTATTCCACGGTGCGCGACTACGTCAGGGTCCGGCGGGCGCAGATCGATGTGGAGGCCGGCCGCCGGGTCGAGGTGTTCATCCCGCAGGAGCACGCGCCGGGTGCGGAGGCCGAGGTGGACTTCGGCGAGCTCTGGGTGGTGCTGGGCGGGGTGAAGACGAAGTGTCACATGTTCATCTACCGGCTCTCCCACTCCGGCAAGGCCATCCACCGGGTCTATCCGACGCAGGCGCAGGAGGCGTTCCTCGAAGGTCATATCGAGGCGTTCACCGTGCTGGGCGGCATCCCGACCAAGCACATCCGCTACGACAACTTGACCAGTGCGGTCACCGCGGTGGTGTTCGGGCAGGGACGGCAGCGGGTTGAGAACGATCGGTGGGTGTTGTTCCGCTCCCATTACGGCTTCGACGCGTTCTACTGCCAGCCCGGCATTGACGGGGCCCATGAGAAGGGCGGGGTGGAGGGTGAGGTGGGTTGGTTCCGCCGCAACCGGCTCTCCCCGATACCCGCCGTCGCGTCCCTGGATGAGCTCAACGACCGTATCCGGGTTTGGGAAGCCCAGGACGATTCCCGGCGGATCAACGACAGGATCCGAACCATCGGGCAGGACTTCGCTACCGAGCGGCCGCTCCTGGCATCGCTGCCGGTGGAGGCGTTCGATCCGGGGTTGGTGCTGACGCCCAGGGTGGACCGGTCCTCGATGATCACCGTGCGGATGGTGAAGTACTCGGTTCCGGCACGGTTCATCGGACGCAAGGTCAGGGTGTCCCTCCGGGCGTCCGAGGTCGTGGTCTTCGACGGACGCACTGTGGTGGCCCGGCATCAGTGGATCATCGTCAAGCACGGTCAGTCGGTGCAGCTCGATCACTACCTCGAGGTCCTGAAGATCAAACCCGGTGCCCTGCCCGGCTCGACGGCTCTGGCCAGGGCGCGGGAGTCCGGTTCGTTCACTAGCGCTCATGAAGCGTTCTGGGCGGCTTCCCGACGGGTCAACGGTGACGCGGACGGGACCCGGGAGCTCATCGACGTCCTGCTACGCCACCGCTCCCTCGACGCCGACGACGTCCTGGCCGGCATCAGTGCGGCTCTCGGGGTCGGCGCGGTCAGCGCTGACGTCGTCGCGGTCGAAGCCCGCCGCCACGCCGCAACGGCTCAGGGTGGGTCCAGTTTGGACCGTCACTCGGACGCCCATCGTGTCGCTCATGGCGTCGAGGAAGTGCAACGCGTTGTCAGTCTGACCCAGCGCCGGCTGATGGAACCGGCCGCGGTCATTGCGGGTCTTCCGGCAGATACGCGGCCCGTCCCATCTGTTGGCGTGTATGACGAGTTGCTGGCGAAACGCCCCCAGCCAACCCCTGCCCCGCATCCAGGAGCAACGTCGAAGGAGAACATCTCATGACCCCCACAACCACTACGACGGTGACCCCGACCCTGCGCCGGCGCCGCGGGCTGACCGAGCAGGCCGCCGTCGCGGCCGTGGATCAGGCCTGCCGGCGGCTGCGCCTACCCACGATCCGGGCGGTCCTCGACGAAGCGTTGACCGTCGCCGGGAAGGAGCAGCTGTCCTATCAGGGGTTCCTGGCCGAGCTGTTGCTGGCCGAGTGCGACGACCGGGACCGCAGATCCTCCCTGCGCCGGGTGAAGGCTGCGAACTTCCCGCGGAACAAGTGGCTTGGGGACTTCGACTTCGACGCCAACCCGAACATCAACCCCGCCACGATCCACACGTTGGCCACCGGGGACTGGATCCGTAAGAGCCGGCCCCTGTGTCTCATCGGGGACTCCGGAACCGGGAAGTCGCATCTGCTCATCGGGCTGGGCACGGCGGCCGCGGAGAAGGGGTACCGGGTGAGATACACGTTGGCTACCCGGCTCGTGAACGAACTCGTGGAAGCCGCGGACGAGAAGATGCTCGCCAAGACCATCGCCCGCTACGGGCGGGTCGATCTGCTCTGCATCGACGAGCTCGGCTATATGGAGCTCGACAGGCGCGGAGCCGAGCTTCTTTTTCAGGTCCTCACCGAACGCGAGGAGAAGAACTCGATCGCGATCGCCTCCAACGAGTCCTTCTCGGGGTGGACGAAAACCTTCACCGACCCACGCCTCTGCGCCGCCATCGTCGACCGGCTCACCTTCAACGGCACCATCATCGAAACCGGCACCGACTCCTACCGCCTCGCCCACACCCTCGCCCACCAAGACGCTGGCTAAGTGCCAGAAATCGCACCGCCACCCTCGAGGTCGTTCCTTGGTCTAGTACTCCGAAAGGGTTCAGTGGATGATTCGATGAAGCATGAATACTTCTAGGAAGACCGTGTTCGCGGCGTTGGGGCTCCTGTTGACTCTTTCTGGAGCGGTAGGGAGCGTCGTAGTTTTCCTGCAACCCTGGCGAAGCTGCCCTGAGATCGATGACAGCTCGGCCGGCTGTCCTCCTACATCAGGTGATCAGGCTCTGCTTGTCTTGGCTCTTTTCATTCTTCTAATTGGAGTATTACTTCTTGTGAAATCGATGAAAACGGTACGCCTTCCATCTGATGCTGCAGGCCCCTTCGGGCGAAGTTAAAGCCCTGACGCCACTCAAGGCTGACGACGCCCTGCAACGTCGGACGGCGATTATCCTCGCCCGTGCAACCGCCCACGGTCGCCGAGATCTGCAAGGCGGTCCTGCATCAGACCGTCCCAGTCGTCCCGCATCACGTTGACACGTTCATAAGCGGCCGGAAGTACGTCGGAGGTCTGTAAGACAGTATGAGCTTGAGCGAATCCCTTACCTTTGGAAGGAGCAGCGTATGGAACCACGAACACCTCGGCTGACGAGCACAACCGCAATCCTCACACGACTGGTCGAGGACCCTGACGACCTCGCCGCTCACCCGGACAAGTATGTCGTTGACTTGTTCGCCGACGAGGACCATGCAGAGAAAGCCTGGCTACGTGCTGGCACCCCGCATCACTTCAGCTACAACGACGGAGTCATCACTCTCATGTGGGATGGCGTGCAGCTACTGGGCATTCCTGAGTGGGATGACATTGTGATCCTCTGGATCTACCTGGTGAACGTGGTGGAGGGCTACCTTGTGACCGGTCGCGGTCATGACTACTTCCCTGATCAGCCCACCCCGATCATTCTCGAGCGGATCCGTGGGGGCGCCCTGATCACCATCGGTGAAACCAAACTGCGCGTTGATCCCTTAGTTTTCTGTCGGGAACTCCTTGATGAGGCAGAGCGCTTCTGGCAGTGGGTCGATCGACATGAGGTTCCTGTCAGTCGCGGCGACCAGGGGATCGATCGAATCCGGGCGCTCATTCCCCGCTACTGACTGGCCCACGCCTGTACCGCCGCTCCTTCGTTGAGGCCCATGAGCTGTACTGGGAAAGGATCAACAGGGCTCTGCAGGAGCTGACGTTAAGC
>NZ_JBTNDD010000019.1:0-10534 GCF_054511195.1 Arthrobacter sp. Sr33
ATGTGGATCGCAGCGATAAGTGGCGTGGTTCTTGCAGCGTTCGGTGGCCCACCAGCGCCGGTGTGCCGCTCAGTTAGTCAGGGCAGGGATGATCGCGCCGGAGAACACCTGCCAGGCTAGGGCGGTCTTGGCGATGAGGCTGAGGATTATGTACGCGCGTTCGCCGTACAGGTAGTCACGCCAGGGACCGACCTGCCGGTACTGGAGCAGCTGGTTGATGGCGAAAATGTTGAAGAACAGGAACAGCGAGATGATGATCCCGTAGACGAAGGCGGGCGGTTCCGCCGCGCTCGTAGATCCGATGGACAGGAAGTAGATCAAAATGGCGATCCAGGGCACGATCCCCGCCAGTGATCCGAGGATGAAGGGTAAGAAATTGCCGCTACCGGGCCTCTCATACTTCTCTTGAAGGGCGCCGAAGCCGATCATCGCCGCATTGACGGCGAACAGGCAGATGAGGGCTGCGATGTCGGTGATTCCGGTGGTTTGCGCGATGAGCCAGATCATCACGGACGAGCTTAGCGAGTACTCGACCCAGCGGAAGTAGTTGTGTTGGACCCTCAGGCCGGCTTCGTAGCGCGGAAAGAATGCCGGTGAGGCAACCGCGAAGTGGAAGAGGGCGGACAGTGCCACGAACACCACGACGCCGGCGCCCACGTTGACCGCGAAGAGTTCCACGCGCTCGGGCGGGAGCGGGAATCCGGGCGGTCCTGCCAGGTAGTCCGCGGTGACGGGAAACGTGACCTGGTTGTCGAGCATCGCCAGGATGATCGTGAAGATCACGGCCTGCAGGAGGTGCAGCGAGCCGGCTACGACGTTGATGCGTCGCAGTCGACGGAAGCTATGAGGGCTCACATCGCTCACGTCAGCCGGACTGATGTCTGAGTTTGAGCGGGCTGCACGGGTCATGGCACTCCTGATAAGAGCGAACCTAAATCGTCCGGGGCCATCAAGCTAACATTGACCATTCAGTGTGCCTAGGAATGCTTCGTCTCTCAGCAATTAGTCTTTCAGCAGTTCTGTTGCTCTAGGCCCAGGTCCAGGTCCAGGTCCAGGTCCAACCGCAGCATCGCATCGGATCGACCGCCCACCTCCGGCCAGTTGCAGCATGCTCCCGGTGGTCGCCAGGGCGAGTGGTTCATCTGAGTCCTCCAGTAAGAGAGCGTGGCGAAGAGCGGTTCCTCTCCAGCGTCGTCAAGGCAGTCGGCACAGCAGGACGCGAACGTCGTCGATAGAACCCTTCCCATAATGGGTGAACTGTGCTTCACTTGTCAGTACATGGAGGGGAGTATCCCCTGTCCGTTCGTCGTCACTACGAGGATCCCAGCATCCTCCGGCGGACAGGGCCGATTCCGCTCGGCCGGGAGAGACCTCCAGTTGGTTCAACAACTAACTGGAAGGTGCTTATTCATGGACGTCCCGTTGTGGGTCTGGTTCGCCGTCATCGGCTTCATCCTGATTATGCTCGTCGTCGATCTCGTTGCCCATCGTAAAGCCCATGTGATCAGCGTCCGTGAGGCCGCGGCCTGGTCGGCTGTTTGGGTGTTCTTCGGCGTCGCGTTCGGCGCCATCGTGTGGCGGTTCTGGGGGGCCGAGTTCGGTCAGCAGTACTTCGCCGGCTACCTCATCGAGAAGTCCCTGGCCGTGGACAACGTCTTCGTCTGGGCCATCATCTTTACGTTCTTCGCCGTCCCCCGCGAGTACCAGCACCGGGTCCTGTTCTTCGGGGTCCTCGGCGCCCTGGTCTTCCGGGCGATCTTCATCGCCGCCGGATCCGCGATCATCGCCAGCGCCGGCTGGGTCCTCTACCTGTTCGCCGCGTTCCTGCTCTTCACCGGGTACCGGATGCTCATCCAGCGTAACGAACACATCGACCCCTCAAAATCCCGTGCCCTGAAACTCTTCCGCCGCTACGTGCCCATGACCGATGCCTTCCATGGCCAGCGGTTCCTCATCCGCAAGAACGGGATCCTGCTCGCCACCCCGCTTCTAGCGGTCCTGGTCCTGGTCGAAGTCACCGACATCGTTTTCGCCGTGGACTCCATTCCTGCGATCTTCGCCGTCACCGACGAGGTGTTCCTCGTCTTCACCGCCAACGCCTTCGCGATCCTGGGTCTGCGCGCCATGTACTTCCTCCTGGCCGACCTCATCCACCGCTTCGTGTACCTCAAGATCGGACTCGCGATCGTCCTGATCTGGGTGGGCATCAAGATGGCCCTGAAGATCGACCTCTACTACATCCCCACCACGATCTCCCTCGCCGTCATCACCACCATCCTCACCGTCTCCATCGCGGCCAGCCTCATCAAGACCCGCGGCCAGGGACGCCATGAACCACCTGCGCCCGCCGAAGCGCCCTTCCGCACCGCGGAACCCGAGGAACTGGCAGAACTCGAGCCCCTGTGGAAGCGAACCCGCCGGGAAACCACAGCCAAGGCCCCATCACCTGGCGCCTCGCGTGCCGCATCAGTCGATGCTGCGCCGGCACCTGACGCTGATCAGGATCCGGTGGACGATGCCGCACACAGCGGTGATCAAAGCACACCGGGTCGCTCCTCCAGCGGTGACCACTTCGACGCACCGCGCCACTAGCCACCGAGCTGTCGTCATCCCTCACTCGTAACAAAACCTGTCCAGGAAAGGAATCACAATGCCATCAGCGCCCACCAATCGACCCACCACACCAGTCGACCTGTACACCAGCCGCCGCACCGCCCGACGACACCCGTGGACGTTTCTCACCCAGCACGGGCATGTGTTGCTGGTCGTCGCGACGGACCCGCACCCCCTGGTCGAGAACATCGCCGCCACGGTCGGCATCAGCCCACGCAAGACACTGCAGATCCTGAAGGATCTGGAGGACACCGGGTACCTGTACCGGATGCGGGAGGGACGGCGCACCCGCTACACCATCGACCCACACAAGCACTTCCGCCACCCGGCGACCTCGCACAAGGAGATCGGTGCGCTCCTGGCGATCTTCACTCAATCGCCAGCCGATACACGCTATTAGGACCCCGGGCTACGACCAGAAGGAAACTCCTCATGAAACACCGCAGAACAGCCCTCCTCGGGTCCGGGCTCCTCCTTACAGGGGCGTTGCTGATCACCGGATGCGACGACACGCAAGTGCCGCAAGGACCGGGAGTCGAGGAGCAGGAAGACGCCGAAAACCAAGACGGCAGCCCCGACGGACAAGACGACGGACAAGACGACGGGCAGGACGAGGACAGTGACGAATAGCTCTGAGATCAGAAGCGGCGCAGTACCTCTGGCGCGCGCGAGGCCGACACCAGCAGAAGAGCAACCGTTAATGACGCCACCAGAGCAACGAGGTGCCCACGCCCATTCGTGGACTTTCCTGACGAACCACGGGCATGTCCTCATCGTGGTCGCTGGGGACCCGAGCGCCCTGGTCGATGACATAGCCGCACGGGTCGGGATCACCGGCAGGGCCACCTTGCACATCCTGAAGGACCTGGAGGACACGGGATACCTGCAGCGCATCAAGGAAGGACGGCGCACACGCTATGTCATCAACGCGCACCAGCACTTTCGCCACCCAGCGATCGCTCATCAGGAAGTCGACGCACTCCTATCGATCTTCGGATCAACCGCTACAACGACACGGAAGGACAGAACGTGAGAGCGCCCACCCGTACCCCCACCAGCATCAGGTCACTGCCGGCCGGTGTCCTGGCCCGACCTCACCGCAATGCCATGCATCGTCGGGAGATCCTTGTCTCCGAGGGGCAGGAAGCGGCGGACACGAGGATTGGAAAGAGGCCATGATCGACGGGGGCCGCCTGTTCCAGTCTGATCACCGATCACCAGAACGAGAATCAGGGCTGGGTGAAGCAGGCCAGGGCAACGCTGAGAGCATCGACGAGACTGTTGACACCGCTGCGGACGCCGCATTGCAGGTCATGGAACAGCGCATCAATGCTTTGGTTTCTACCGTCCCTACGCTCTTCCGCTACCCGCGCGGCGGTGGCGGACCATGATCATCGTTCTGACCGGAATCGACGGGGCGGGCAAGACGACGGCCGGGCAGATGCTCGCGCAGCAGCTTAGCGCGGCCGAGTATCCTGCGGTCTTCACCAAGAACAGTTCTGGGCGGCGGAGCATCACGGCCTGGTGTGGTAGGCGGAAAATCAAGCCCCCGGTGCGCCTGCTCGATACTGTCGAGACGAGTATCCGCTGCATTAACGTGCTCATCTCTCACCTGCGCGCCCGGCCAGGTAGCAGGGTCGTCATCATGGACCGATACCTGTACTGCCAGGCGGCATTGAGGCAAGCGAGGGGCCTGAAATCAGGCTGGTTCCTGCCCTTCCTGTCCAAGGCCCTGCCTACCCCCGACATCGTCTTCTACTTCGACGTGCCACCCGACATCGCCTACAGCAGGATCCGACGGCGGGCCGCGGACACCGAGACCCTCGAGCACCTCCACGCCTTCGACGAGGCCTACCGGGAGCTCGTAGAATTTCCGTCCTTCATCACCATCGACGCCAGCAACCCTGCCGGGCAACTCGTCGAGGCCATGCTGCAGGAACTCGGTGTGTGCGGTCTGGGGCTCCCCTCATGAGCACGCCCCGAAACGACGGCACAAGGGCCCCCATCAGGGCACCCCGCAGCCGATCGATGACAGGAAGCAACTTCGAGCTGATCGCATGGCTTTTCATGCGCTGGTCCGGCGCCCTCCTGGTCGTGCTGATCTTCGTGCACCTCTTCGTGAACCTCGTGCTCGGCGACGGGATCAACCAAATCGACTTCGCCTTCGTCGCCGGCAAATGGGCACACCCCTTCTGGCAATGGTTCGACCTGATCATGCTCTGGCTGGCCATGCTCCACGGCACCAACGGGCTTCGCGTCATCATCAACGACTACACCGACACCGCCCGGACACGCATGATGCTCAAAGCCGTGCTCTACACCTGCACCGCGGTCATCATCGCACTCGGTTCCCTGGTCATCTTCACCTTCGACCCCTGCCCCGTCGGAGCTTCCCCGAGCACGCTTCCCGCGCTGTGCTCGGCCGGACCACCCTAGAACTCTCACCGGCACAAGGTCTGGCCGTGCATGTCACGAAGCCGTAAACGATCACGGAAACCGCCGAAGGCAGCCGATCGGCAACCAAGTGACCGCTCGTGCCGCCAACACCGGTCGACTTCTCACCCAACTCGATGCTGAGGCCAACAACGACCGGTCCAATACACCTGTAAGGAGAAATCTGTCATGGCACTATCGGACGAAGAACGCTCCCGGTTCGAGGAGCTCGAACTGCGTTTCGCGATCGAGGATTCTGAGCGCGCCCCGCGCCTGCAACACCCAAATTTCCCGCACCCCCCACGACGTCGCAAAGCAGCGTTCATCATGATCGTCGTAGGGATGCTCACCGTGATCACCTCCATAGCACTGTCCGCCCCAGCTATAGGTGTCGCCGGTTTCGTCATCATGGTCGCCGGCGGCATCGTAGGAACACCACCGCCTCCACCAGAACAAAGGGACACATCACCGCCGGGTCCGACACGTCCGTCGGGTCCGCAGTCGAGTACGAAGCCCCTTTAAGAAGGTCGAGCTGGACGATACCTTCATGTCAGTACGCTGCCTGATCCGTCGCCGTCCGTACTGCTGGGAGCGACTCAGAACACAGGGTCCGACGCACGAACAGTAGACAGGCGAAACGCAGCACCTGCACTGCCACGGCCACGGCCTGGAGTGAGCTTGGCCGGCGGCCCTAGCCACAATAGGTGAAGTTTGCTTTACTTATTGTAATGGAGGGAAGCATCCCCATATCCAGTTCGTTGTCGCAACGAGAGTCCCTGCACTCTTCGGCGGACAGGACTGCATGCTGCGGCTGGGATAGACCTCCAGCGGGTGCAGTAATTGACTGGAAGTAGGCTCGCGTGAACAGTTCTGACCGCACATGGACCGCCGCCACCTCAAGGGCCCAGCACCCGCGTTCACCTTTACCTGGCCCTTGGAATCGAGCTCACAATCATGCCTTGGTCGTAGCGCGGCGTGTAGGAGCCTTCCAAGCCCAGGTGAGAACAAGAGCTAAGTCTGCTGTAACGATCGGCGGTGTTGTAGTGCTCGGAATGACGTTGTGTGGGTGCTCGTTCACGAACCCAATTGGTACAGGGATGAAAGACTCCTCCAGTAACGGAGTGCACGAATCAAGCGGAAACGTCCGATTGCAGAACATTCTGATTGTTGGCGAGTCCGCCGAGGAGCCTGGGCGTGTTCTGGGCACCATCATCAACGATGGTAATAAGGACCTTATGCTCGAGATCACCGTGGCGGGAGAAGCCGAAAGGATGTTAGTCCGCGGCAGGAACTCGGTTCGTCTCGAGAGTGCGGGTCCGCTTATCTTTGAGCGAGCCGGCGCTGATGCAGGGTCAGTAGTGCCAATGACCGTCACTCACGCGGGCGGTTCCTTCACCGTACTGGTGCCTGTCCTTGATGACTCCCTACCGTACTACGCTCCCTATATGCCCTAACTCATCTGTCCTCAGACCTGTCGCACCCGCTGCGCTTCTACATCACTGCCTTTGGCAGGATTCTGGAGATCAACAGCGAGACCACGCGATATGCGTTCATCGCGTCTTCCACAACCCTTTCTGCACGGCAGACGACGCAGGGCGGGTTCCGGTGCACTGACGTTCGGCGATCGCGTCGACACACGCGTGACACCACACACGAGAGAGCGAAGCAGTTTGTGAACCAGGACCACCTGAAGAGGTCTACATATCGTTTTGTCCGGGATTCGGTCTATCAGCTTTTCCACCTGCGTTCGAAGCGGCCGCTCAGCAGGGAAGACGCCTCGGGCAGGATCACAGCTTTCGTGTACGGGGACATTCTGATCCTTGCTGCGCTTATCGCGTTGTACCCACAGGACCTACTCACCTTCAAAGCTCTGACCTACATCATCGGCACTGGCGCTTCAACCTTCATCGCACACGTGCTGGCCGAACACGTCGGAATCCGGGTAGCGGCACCCGACCAAGCAACCACGTCGCACCTCAAACGTGAGGCGTGGCATGCAGTACCGATAGCATCAGCCGCGGTCGGCCCCGCACTTCTCATGACCGCCGCACTGGTGGGCTGGATTGACCCGGAGTTTGCGCTGCAACTGGCAATCCTCATCACAGTCGTCCGACTGGGCAGCCTGGGATGGGTAGTAGCACATCTTCGAAGCGAACGGGTAGTTCCTCAGACCTTCATCCTGGGCTTGGCCCTGGCCGCACTATGCCTGGCAGCCGCCCTCCTCAAAGCTCTGGTCACCGGATAGTGGCGAAGCCATCGAAACTGCTGCGCACAGAGCCACGCGAAGGGCGTCCCTGTTGAGGCACCGAGGAATTCATTCATCCTGAGCCGCGGATCCAGATCTTTACGCTCATACGGAGCAATTCGCGGCCAGCGTCCGCGAACGACCGTCCATAAGACACTTAACAGCAAGAGGACTCGGAACGGTGCGTCGTGTTCCATGGGCCGTGTCCGAGACCTATGTACTGTCACCGACGTTCGCGGTACAGTTTCGGGCTATGGCAGCTGTTGGTTATGCGCGCGTGTCGACCCGGGAGCAGAATCTCGACGGTCAGACCGATGTGCTCGAAGCTGCCGGGTGCAAAAAGGTCTTCATCGAACACGCCTCCGGCGTTCTTGCGAAGCGGCCAGCCCTCGATGACGCGCTGGACTATCTGCGTGCCGGTGACACCCTGGTCGTGACGAAGCTCGACCGACTTGGCAGGTCGGTACGGAATCTGAAGGAAGTCGTGGATGGGCTCGAGAAGCGGGGCGTCGGGTTGAAGGCGCTTTCGCAGGGTATTGATACGACGACTCCGGGCGGGCGGTTGTTTTTCCATATGCTCGCGGCGATCGCGGAGTTCGAGCACGATCTCATCGTGGAGCGTACGAAGGACGGCCTGGCTGCAGCGCGGGCTCGCGGGCGTAAAGGTGGTGGGCGGATCAAGATGAGTACGACGAAGATCCGTCAGGCGCGGGCCATGTATGACGAGAAGACATACACGGTGCAGCAGATCGCGGAGACGTTCGGGGTCTCGCGTGGGACGATCTACCGCCATCTCGGCGAAGACGTCAGGGCATAGAGGCGGACGACCGTGGTGCGGCGCAGCGTCCATGACAAGATCGACCTGCTGCGCCAGCACGACCAGGGCGTTCCGTGGACCCGTGTCGCCGCGGAGTCGGGGGTTCCGTTACGGACATTGAGCCGTTGGGCCAGCACGTACCGGACCGATCCATCGTCGACCAGCCTCCGGCCAGCCCGTCGGCGTGACCGCGGTAGAAGGCGGCTTCCCGCAGAGCTCGTGGAAACTATCGAGGGTTTGGCGCTTCGCCGGCCCGAACCCAGCAAAGCCTTCATCCACCGGCGGGTAGCCGACATCGCCCGCGACCGCGGGCTCCCGGCGCCCAGCTATTCCACCGTCCGGGCGATCATCGCAGGCATCGACCCGGGCCTGCGGACCCTCGCCCATCACGGGGACGCCGCATACCGGGACAGGTTCGAACTGGCCTTCCGTCGCACCGCGGACCACCCGAACGAGCAGTGGCAGGCCGATCACACGCTGCTGGACGTCATGATCCTCGACAAGGCCGGCGACCCGGCGCGGCCGTGGCTGACCGTCGTACTCGATGACTACTCGCGTGCTGTCGCCGGCTATACCGTGTTCCTCGGTGCCCCGACTGCCGAGCAGACCGCCCTGGCACTGCATCAGGCCGTGAACCGCAAGACGCATCCCGCCTGGCCTGTGTCCGGTCTGCCCGATGTCCTCTACAGCGACCACGGCTCCGACTTCACCTCCGCCCGACTCGAACAGGTGTGCCTCGACACCCACATTCAGCTCATCCACTCACAGGTCGGCGTCCCGCAGGGCCGCGGGAAGATCGAACGCTTCTACGGCACGATCACCACCGAGTTGCTGCCCCACCTGCCCGGGTACATCCCCCACGGCACGAACGGGAAACCCGTCTCACCGCCGTCGCTGAATCTCGAGCAACTCGACGGGATCCTTGAACGCTTCATCGTCACCGAGTACAACCAGCGCAATCACTCCCAGACCGGCGACACACCCGCACACCGTTGGGCCTCCTCCGGTTTCATCCCGCGCAGCCCCGCCCGGCCCGAAGACCTAGACCTGCTCCTCCTCACTGCAGCTGCCACCCGGAAAGTGCAGCGCGACGGCGTGCAGTTCGCCTCCACCCGATACATCTCACCCATCCTCGCCGCCTATGTCGGTGAGCATGTCACCGTGCGCTTCACCCCCCGCGATGTCGGCGAGATCCGCGTCTACTTCAACAACGAGTACCTCTGCCGCGCTATCGCCCCCGAGCTCGCCGCCGAACACGTCTCCCTAGAGGAGCTCCGGGCTGCCCGCGCCACGCGCCGGCGTGAGCTCAAACAGCAACTCCGGCAACGCCGCAGTCTCGCTGACGCGCTCCCTACCGACACCCGCTACACACCGATCGATCCATCACACCTGACCGGGCTGACCGACTCGAGCGACGCGGAATCCACTCCAGCGCCGCCGCCCGTAGAGGTAGCTCCCCGACAGAACAGATTGCGTCTCTATGCGACCGACTAACGCCAAGCACACAGTCCTCTTCGGCAAAGATGACGACGGCCGCCGCTTCCTGACCGGCGACTTCGCCGAGGTCAACGACGACGCCCCACCACTACCGACCCGTCCCCCTTTCCTCAGTACCAGGGAGCACCGCCGCTTCACCGAGTTCGCCGACGCCGTCCGAACCCACCGCTACATCGGGCTGTGCTGGGGACCGCCCGGCATCGGCAAAACCCTTTCCGCCCGGCACTACGCAGCCGCCGACGACTGGGAACAATGGCACACCCTGTTCGCCGACCAGCTCGGCCCCGTGCCGCCCGCGGTCCTCCAAGCGCGCACAGCGTTCTTCACCCCCACCGTCGCCGCCACCGTCCGGCAAATCGACACCGGCTTCCCGAAAGCCTGCCAACAGATCTCCTTCGCAGTCGACTACGCCGAACACGGCGTCGTCGACCCCTACGTCCACACCGAATCCCGATCGAGTGGCCGCACCGAACTCCTCATCATCGATGAAGCTGACCGGCTCAAGGCCACTGGCCTCGAACAAGTCCGCGACTACTTCGACCGCCACCACATGGGCGTCATCCTCATCGGGATGCCCGGCATCGAGAAAAGACTCGCCCGCTACCCCCAGCTCTACAGCCGCATCGGATTCGCCCACGAATACCGACCACTCACCCCAGAGGAGCTCACCGCCGTCCTCACCCAACGACTCCCCGCCAGCACCACAACAACCGACCCCCTCGCACAAACCACCGCGATCGCGACCATCGTCCGCATCACCGCCGGGAACTTCCGCCTCGTTGATCGACTCATCACCCAAATCCAACGCATCCAGGCCCTCAACAACCTCGACACACTCACCCCCGAGGTTGTCGACGCCGCCCGCGAAGCACTCCTCATCGGCCACTGAATTCCGCGCAAACAACGCCACTTACCGCTGCGATTCACAG